>DATLZJ010000733.1:0-4271 GCA_035574055.1 Caldilineaceae bacterium | reverse complement strand
CATCGGCTACGACGGCTATCTGATTGTTGAGCTGCCGCCTGACCCGGCCGACCCGGACCGCGTCGCCCGCGACTCCGTCCACTTTCTACAGGGGGTGCTGAATGGCTGATCTCCTCGGAGTCGGCCTTATCGGTTGCGGCGGCATCGCCCATGTCCATCTCGACGGCTGGCGCGCCGCCGCAGACCTTTGTGAAGTCCGCGCCCTGGCCGACCCCAACCCGAACGCGCTCAACGCGCTGCACGCCAAAATTCCTAGCGCCAAAGCCTTTGGCGACTATCGTCATCTTCTCGACCGCCAAGATATTCAGGTCATCGAGGTGCTGACGCCGCCTGGGCTACATTGGCAGAATGCACGTGACGCCCTGCTTGCGGGCAAGGATGTGCTCGTCATCAAACCCCTGGTAGTCGAGCTGCGTCACGCCGACGATCTGATCGCCCTGGCCCAGCAGCAAGGTGTGCGGCTGATGGCGGGCCAACCGCTGCGCTACGATGCCCACATGCGCAAGGCGCGCGAACTGCTCCTGTCGGGGCGCATCGGCCGCCCCACCCGCTTCTACAGTCGCGGCTTTATGCGCCAAGAGTGGCTCAACAAGGCCACCCACTGGTTTGCGAACTTGTCCATGAGTGGAGGCATCACCATTGAGAACATCGTTCACCAGACCGACGCCATGCACTGGCTGGCTGGGCAGGTCGAGTCGGTCTTTGGCTATGCCGGCACATTCCACACCGTGGAGTGGCCGGGCGGCGGCCTACCCGACGACCAGATCTCCTTCCTGCTACGCTTTGTCAATGGCGCGATCGGCGTCATCGAAGGCGGTACAGCACAACCCACCGGCCTACCTGCTTCGATGTTCGAGATCGTTGGCACCGAAGGCGGCATTACCCTTGACCATGGCGCTGTCACCGTGGGCCGCGGCGTCAAGGAGCGCGACGGCTATGCCGAGCGCTACGAGATCCGCAGCGGGCGCAGCGAGGCAGCCATGATCCGTGACTTTCTCGAGTCCATTGTCAACAACAGCGAGGCGCCTGTCTCCGCCGCCGATGGTCGCTATGCGGTAGAGATCTGTTGGGCTGCGCTCCAGTCGGCGCGCGAGGGCCGCGCTGTCCACCTCCCCATCGATCCCGCCCACTATCCAACCTACGAAGCAAATTGAGGGATTTTTCGCTTGCCCCTGCCCCGCCGTATAATGCCAAAGCGCCAGGCGGCTGCCTGGCTGTAGCGGAGCAGACAAGGAGCGTATGGGCAAACGCATTTTGCACCTCCATCTCGGCAAAGAGTCCGCCTCCGGCGAGACGACCGTCCACTTTTTGGGTGAGTCCTTCGCCATTCGCAGCGTGGGCACCGGCGGCGACATTGACCTCATTGACCGCCTGATCCGTGAAGCCGACGTAGACCGCCAGGTAGACGCCATTGCGCTGGACGGGATCGCCACCCATCTCAAGCTGGGACGGGAGTCCATCAAGCATATCTATGCGGATCGGCTGGAGGCAGCGTCGCTGAAGACGCCGCTGGTGACAGGGCAGGGGGTGCGCGGGGCCTTTGAGCGGTGGGCCATCCGGCTGGTCAACGACCAGGAGCCGGGCATCTTCACACGGCGGCGCGTGCTGCTTGCGCCCGGCCTCAACCACAACGGGCTGGCCGATGGGCTGGCCAGCTTCACCGACCACCGGCGGTGGGCCGAGCCGCTCTTCTATTGGAATCTGCCCAGCCCGGCGACCGGCGAGGCGGCCTTTCGCCAGTTGGCCCCCCGCGTGTTAGAGGTCGCCCATGACAAACCCTATCGCCGGGTCTTCCCACAGGCCGGCCAGCCAGGCCAGCATCGTTCCAGCGCGCCCTTTGAATGGGCGCAGATCATCGCCGGCGACATTCCCGCCATCCGCCGTTATGCGCCCAACGATCTCAGTGGAAAGACCATCATCGGCGAATGCGCCACGGTCGAAGATGAAGCCGACCTGCGGCGGCGCGGCGTCGCTACCCTGATCACCACCATGCCCCCCATCGGCCCTGATGGGTTGGACCCTAGCCGGCCCGCCCGCTGGCCCGCGGCGGTGATCGAGGCCTGTCTGGCCGCGCGATTGGGCAAACGCCACGCCAGTGAAAATGACTATCTCAACCTGCTGGCCGGCCTCCACTGGAAACCGGCGGTGATCAACCTCCAGGCTGAGCCGAAGGTCAACCGCTTCGCCTTTGTGATCCACCCCCTCTCGGCCCGCTACATCTTCAACCATCCGCTGCTGCGCTACTTCCGCTGGCTGCCCCATTCCTGGGTCGAGCGGGCGGTGGCCTACATGCCCCCCCTCTACCTGAGCCGCATCCGCGGCATTCAGAGCGAGGCAACCGGCCAGAAGGTGGAGGGCTACCTTTATAGTCTGGGCGCAACCCCGCGCCAGATGATGCGCCATGATCCTAGCTTCACCTACAAGCGGCTGCTCCAGATCGCGCGTGCCGCCGAGGAGCGCGGCGCGCGCATCATGGGGTTGGGCGCCTTCACCAGCATCGTCGGCGACGCCGGCGTCACCGTCGCCCACCACGCCGATATCCCCATCACCAGCGGCAACAGCCTGACCGTGGCCGCCACCCTGGAGACGGCCAAGCAGGCGGTGCTCAAGCTGGGTGTAACTGACTTGACCAAGGGCAATGCCATGGTCGTCGGCGCGACCGGCTCTATCGGCTCGGTCTGTAGCCGGCTGCTCGCCCAGGCATTGGGCGCGGTGACGCTGGTCGCCCCGCGGCCGGAGCGGCTCATCGCGCTCAAGCAGCAGATCGAGGCCGAGACCCCCGGCGCGCAGGTGACCATCGCCACTACGCCCGACGACTATGTGGCGCAAATGGATGTGATCGTCACCACCACCAGCGCCTTCAACCAGCGCGTGATTGATGTGACCAAATGTAAGCCCGGCGCGGTGATCTGCGACGTCGCCCGGCCGCCCGACATCGAGGAATGGGAGGCCGCCCTACGACCGGACATCTTGGTCATTGAAAGCGGCGAGATTTTGCTGCCCGGCGACCCGGACTTCGGCTTCGATATCGGCCTGCCGCCGAAGACAGCCTATGCCTGTCTCTCCGAGACGGCTCTACTCGCCATGGAAGGGCGCTTCGAGGATTACAGCATTGGCCGCGAGCTGGAGCTGGAGAAGGTGAAGGAGATCTACCGGCTCTTCCGCAAGCATGGGCTGAAGCTGGCCGGAATGCGCAGCTTCGACCGCTATGTCACCGACGCTGACCTGGCCGCGAAACGCCGGCTAGCCGACGAGCTGCGCGCCGACCCGGAGAAGTTTCGCCAGCTCCAGACAGATGCCCGGCGCAAGCTGCAAGAACACGACCGCCGCCTGGCAGAACAGCGCCAGGGGCTGCTTCCCTCATCCCGTTGGCGTATGGCCATCGGCGGCGCGGCGGCTATCGCCGGGCTATTCCTCCTGCTCATCCCCATTGCGGGCCGGGCGGCGCGCGGCCACGAACGCCGCAGACAACAAGCACAACACAGCCGATCCGGACGGAAAGATCAGAGGAGATAAAGCCGAGATGCCGGTATTCTCATCTGAGGAACAACTATATACAGTGCTACAAAGCGTCTTTGAGCGCTTGAACGCCAACCCCAAGCACATCGCGTCCTTTACGCGCAGCAACTTGGTCATTCGCCTGAACTTCACCGATCCGACGGCTGAAGTCCTGCTCGACGGGCGACAGCCGCCGCTAGAGGTGTTCTACGGGCCGCGCCCCGGCAAGGCCAACATGGAGTTCACCATGCCTGCGGACTTGCTCCACCGCATCTGGCTGGGGGAAGAGAGCACCAGCCAGGCCTTCTTCAGCGGTCGCATCAAAACCAAAGGCAATTTCATGAAGGCGCTCCAACTGCTCGACCTCTTCCGCGAGGCGGAACGCGTCTACCCCGCCGTCGCCGCAGAACACAGGCTAATCTGAGAAAACCAACCGCAAAGGCGGTTAATCTTCTCCCCTCTGGGCCTCTCGCGATTGCTTTGACACCCCAGAAAAGCGCGATTATAATTCCCTTGCGCGCCGCGCTGGGCGGCTGGACTGGTCTGGTGTGGCGGCACGGGGAGGCGGCGATGAGTGTTAGCGATGAGATTAAGCAGCGAATAGACCTGGTTGACTTCATCGCGCGGTATACGCCGCTGAAAAAAGCCGGCAGCACCTACAAAGGGCTGTGCCCCTTCCACTCCGAACGCACACCCAGTTTTGTTGTCTTTCCCCACACCGGCACCTGGCATTGTTTTGGCGCCTGTGGCGTTGGCGGCGACCTCTTTGCCTT
>DATLZJ010000732.1:0-8308 GCA_035574055.1 Caldilineaceae bacterium | reverse complement strand
TAGGCAAAGATCAGCGGCGCGACGATGGTGGCGTCGGACTCGATGACGTAGCGGGGGGTGTCAATCGCCAGCTTCTCCCAGGTGATCTTCTCGTTGGGCGTCGCGCCGGAGTAGGAGCCGTAGCTGGTGGTCGAGTCGCTGATCTGGCAGAAGTAACGCCAGAGGGGAATCTCCTCCATCTCCATGTCCTGGCGCAGCATAGGCACCACGCAGATGGGAAAGTCGCCAGCGATGCCGCCGCCGATCTGAAAGAAGCCGATGGGGCGCTCCTGGGAGAGCCGGATGTACCAGTCAGCCAGGACCATCATGTACTCGATGCCCGTGCGCACGGTGTGGACGTTTTTGACGTTGCCGCGCAGACAGTGGGAGGCGTAGATATTGCCGGTGGTGGAGTCCTCCCAGCCGGGCACAAAGATGGGCAGGTTCTTCTCGCAGGCCGCCACCAGCCAGCTATCCCTGGGGTCAATCTGGTAGTCCTGCTCCAGCCGCCCGCTGCGGATGATCCGGTAAAGAAATTCGTGGGGAAAGTAGCGCTCGCCGGCCCGGTCGGCAGCGACCCACTCGTCGAGGATAACATGCTCGATGCGGCGGATGGCCTCTTCCTCAGGGATGGCGGTGTCTGTGACGCGGTTGAGGTGGCGGGAAAGCAGCTCATGCTCGTCTTCCGGCGTCAGCTCCCGATAATTGGGGATGCGCACGTAATGGTTATGGGCCACCAGGTTGTAGAGGTCTTCTTCCAGGTTAGCGCCGGTGCAACTGATGGCGTGAATCTTGTCCTGGCGGATCATCTCGGCCAGCGAGAGGCCCAGCTCGGCGGTGCTCATGGCGCCGGCCATTGCCAGCAGCATATGGCCGCCGCCGTCGAGGAAGGTCCGGTAGCCTTCGGCAGCGTCTATCAGCGCCGCCGCGTTGAAATGGCGATAGTGGCGCTTGAGATAGGCTTTGATGGCGTTATAGTTGTCGCTAGAATAGTTGTGGCTAGAGTCAGGGCTTGTGGTCATCATGCATCCTTGGGCAAGAGAGCAGCGCCCTGCGCCGCCGATAGCTGCGCGCGGTCGCCGGAGCGCTGCAAATGGGATCAGCGGCCAAAGTGCATGGCGTAGCTGATGGTTTTGTAGAGCAGCTTGGCGACGGCAAAGTCCGCGGCATGTTGGCCGGGATAGGGCGCCAGCTCGACACAGTCCAGCCCGACAATATGGGCCGTCTCGCAGACCGTGCGCAGGATATCCAGCGCCTCGCCCCAGGCCAACCCATCGGGTTCGGGCGTGCCGGTGGCGGGAACCAGAGCCGGGTCCAGCCCATCTACGTCAATGGTGAGGTAGACGCGGCGACCGGCCAGCCGCCCCATCAGTTCACGCCGCCAGCCGCCGGCATGGACCTCCTCGGCATACCAGATGCGCACCTGGTCGGGCCGGCTGCGGGCCAGGGCTACTTCCTCGGTGCAGACCGAGCGGATGCCAAGCTGGAGAATCTGCTCCACCTCGCTTTGTTCCAGGAGCCGCCGGGCGATGCAGGCATGGCTATAGGGCGACCCCTCGTACTCGTCGCGCAGGTCGGCGTGGGCGTCAATCTGGACGACAGTGATCGGCCCGCCGAGCGCCGCCAGGAGGCCGCGGCCAAAGCCCACGCTGATGGTGTGTTCACCCCCTAGCCCGACCACCAGCTTGCCGGTAGCGGCGGCGCTCGCCGTCGCCTGGGCGATGGCCTCAACCGCCGCCGCAGGGTCGTCCGGCAGCGCCAGGGCCGGCAGAGTGTGGATGCCGTAGGCCAAGGCCGGCTCGGCATCGAACTCTCGGTCGTACAACTCGACTTGTTGGGAGGCGGCAATGATGGCTGCGGGTCCTCCGGCTGTGCCCTGGCCGTAGCTGACCGTTGCCTCAAACGGAATGGGCAGCACCAGCACGCCCGCTTGCTTCGGGTCGGCTGCGCTGGGCGGCAGCCCCAGAAAGTTGTCCGGCGTTTCGACGTGCGCAGAGAGGCTCATGCCTACGCCCGCGCTAGATCAGAATGGCCGCGGCGATCACCGTGGTCCAGACGCCGCCCGGATGGGCCGTGACGGCCATGGTGATGCTGGTGCTGTCTACGATCTCGCCGCCCATCAGGTATTGCTCGCGCCGGGCGTTGTAGTCCTTCTCGGCGTCGAACTGAATGCCCAGGGTGGTAGCCAACATGGTGGCGGCTAAGTCTTCGGCGTAGTCGCCGGCCTCCTGCTCGGTTTCGCCATAGGCGTGGTGCTCGGAGAGGTAGCCGTATTTGTTCTGGTCGGCAGGCCGGGCGACGCCGATTGAGGAAGCGATGCGCCGTCCGGCCTCATTCGTCGCCATCTCGGCCAGCACCGCGAAGACGATTTCGCCTGCTTGCAGGAGCGGCAGCCCTTCCTCTTTGCTGACGATTTTGCAGCCGGGCGGAAAGATGGAGGAGACGCGCACGATGTTGAACTGGGCGATGCCGGCATCGCGCAGCGCTAGCTCAAAGCTGGTCAACTTCTCTTTGTGGACGCCCACGCCACGGGTCAGGAACAATTTGCGCGGGATCAGACGCATGGCTCTTTTGTCCTCAGTTGTTTTGCGGGCTTGGCAACCCTTTGGTTTTCAATGAGACTCGACGCTTCTTCACAAAGAAGCAGCTTCCAAACAAAGCAGCTTTCAAACAAAAAAAGATGGGCCAATGGGACCAGTCGAAGTGTAGGGGTAATTAGGGTGCGCGTCAAATTAATGGCCCCCAAGCGTAATTCAATAACAGGCAGCCAGGCTTCCTGAGCGTTTCGCGCCCGTCCCTTCAAGGCGAGACCCTGCGCGGCGGCAATTTGAGTTATAATGAATGGGACACGATTGGCCGCGCTGTGGGTGCGGCTGCGTGTCGAGGGGGCGTAAGATGAGCCGGCGAGTGCTGATCGCGCTGCTGCTCTTGGCATCCATCGTGCTGGCGCTGGTGTGGGCTGGTGTTCACATGAGCTATGCTTATGTGCGGCAGGAAACCGTGGCAACCGGGGCTGTCCGCCAGGAAGCCATTGCCGTGCCCCGAGGCGGAGCAGAGCGACTGGCGGTAGCGATTGCCATGTCGGGCGACGCGTTACATATATCCGGCGGCGCCGCCCACCTGCTCGACGGCTATATCGCGACCAATTCCGATTGGCTGTTTCCCATCATCCACTATACTGAGAGCGGCCGGTTGGGCATCTTGACGCTGGCGCATCGCGACCTGGCCGAGCTGGGCAGGCTCGCAGACACTGCCGCCCATACCGCAACCTGGGACATCCAGCTCAACTCGTCGCTGCCTATCGCCAACCTCGATGTGGCCGTCGGCGCAGAGCAGGCAACCCTGGACCTGCGCGACATGGAGCTTCAGGCGGCGCGCGTGGATATGATCGGGGGCGATCTCGTCGTTAACCTCGCCCAAAGCTGGGACCACAATGTAGATGTCCGGCTGACCGGTATCTCCGGCGCGCTGACCGTCTATCTCCCTGCTGAGATGGGCGTGATGGTCTATGCAGAACAGGCATTTGGTCAGGTCGCCACAACAGGCTTGCGCCCCCTGTCCGGCGAGGCCGGTCGCTACGCCAACGCCGCGTACCGCCAAACCCCTGCTACGCTGACCATCTCGGCAGACATGGCCTTGGGCAATATTCGCCTGGCAGTAGAGTAGGGGCAATTGCCATGTTCAAACGCTATGGGCCAAGCTGGCGGCTCGTTGAGTCGAGCTTTGACTTCCTCCTCTCCTATCCCGACCTGCTGCTCTATCCCATCATCAGCATGGTGATGGCGGCGGTTGGCTTGGCGCTGATGGCGCTGTCGGTCCTGGTCTGGTCCGGCTATGACCCCTCCTTCTTCTTTGAAATGAGCTGGGTTCAAAGCACCGCGCTCACCTTTGCCTTTTACGTGATGAGCTACTCCATCGGCATCTACTGCAACACAGCCTTGACGGCTACGGCGCTGCAACTGAGCCACGGCCAACCGCCGGATATGCGCGCCGCCTGGCGTTTAGCCAATAGCCGCCTGCTTGCCATCTTTGGCTATGCGGTGATGATGGCAACCCTGGGCATGGCGCTGCGGCTGCTGCTTCGCCCGACCGGGGCGCTGGGCAAGCTGCTTGCGCCCGTGGTCGAGAAGTCGGCTGCCTTCACCCTGATCGGCTTGGCCTGGCAGGCGATCCCCTATTTTGTAGCGCCGGTGCTGCTCCAGGAGCAGGTAAACCCCTGGACTGCGGTGCAGCGTAGCTCGCGCCTGGTCAAAGAGCATTGGGGCAACGATGTGGTGGTCAACGCCAGCGTGTGGGTCATCTTCGCCCTGCCCCTCTTTTTGATGTTGTTGCTGGGGATTCCGGCGATTGCCTGGGCCGTCGCTGCCGGCAATGAGGCTACGGTGGTTGGGGTTGTCTATGTGGTGGTGATGATGGTGCTGTTAACCTGGCTGCTTAAGATGACGATGGACGGCATCTTCTCTGCCGTGACCTATCGCTATGTGGTCGAGAACGAGGTGGATTCTCACTTCGACGAAGACGCCCTGCGCCAGGCGTTCAGTAACCGGCCCAACCGGCTGGTCAACCGCATCCGCCGCTGGCTGCGAAGGGGCTAGATCAGCGCAGGGAGGCCAGCAGCGCATAGGCCCTGGCATCCTCCCAGCGCGAGACCGGCTCCTCAAAGAGCAGCGCGATCTTGCCCCGACGCCCCGGATAAAAGACCTGCATCGAGCGATAGGGTAGCCCCTCGTCGTTTGTACCTTCGGAAAGGGCATAGTAGACCCTATGGCCGCCCAGGTCAATCTCCCGCTGCTCGACAATCCGCAAGTTTAGCTCAACCTCTTGGTGTTCTTCTTGCTCTTGTTGCGCGCTCGTTTGCGCAGCACGCGCCTGCTCAATGATGGCGTCTTCGCTCATCGGGAGCCAGGGCGGAATCTGGATCAGCATCAAATGGCTGGCATCGTCGCCAGGCCCATAGGCGGCCATCGCAAAGCCCAGGCCGTGGATGCCGAACTCAGGCGCATAGCCTGGCGGCAGATCAATGTGGGCGATGGCCCCGGCAATGTGGTTGATCTCCTCGGCGTCCAACACCATGGTGCGCGACCAGCCGGCCCACGTGGTGCGGCCCAGCGCCGCCGCGGCCGCACCACCGAGGCCCAGCAGCAGCATCAGCAGGAGGCCGATCATCAGGAGAATGAGCCTGGCTTTGCGACGCATAGGCAACCTCCATCGCCCCACCGAGCAGTCATGCCACCCAGTCAACGCTGATCTCTAGGGCCGGAACAAAACAAGCTACCAATCATCATACTCCAATCTCCGTCCGGTGGGAATAGTCACTCTTCAGATGCTTTGTTAACGTGGATGGGCGTGAAGTGGCAATAATAGGATATCAGCAGGGCGCTGTCCGGGGCACTACCCTTGTAGCATAGCGTTGCGCAGGACAAAAGTAGAGGCAGCCTTTCTTCCTTGCCTGCTATTCACAAATGCCATGATTGGGCGACAACTCTATCCGCTGTTATGCGCCGCAGGCTATGACGCCATCCATGTATCTCCCCGTATGGTCTATGTGGATTCGAGCAGGCCCAAGCTGGTGGAAGGCTTCACCAAGCGTACCTTCACGGCGATGATCGAGGGTGTCCGGGAGCCGGCCCTGAAGGCCGGGATCATCAAGCAAGCTATCTTCGACCAGGGTATCCGGGACCTGTACCGTACCGCCGAGGCAGACGGGGTATTCTGTTATATTTTTTTCAAAGCTACCGGTTTCAAAGCTGCCGGATAGAAGTCGGGCGGCGGCCAGACAGCGCTAGGACTCTCCGTGAGCAAGACTATCTATCAAGCCTATCTATTATCTATCTATGAGGAAGATAATGGAATTCGCTTTGACTGAAGAAAATGGCATCGCGTTTGTCGAAGCGCAGCCAGGACAGCCCTTTATGTCCAAAGTTGAGGATGTCAACCGGATTATCGAAGCGTGCCTGTCGAATGGAGTTGGCTCGGTTTTGCTTTACCCGGACAACCTCACTGCTTCCTTCTTTGATCTCAGCTCACGGGAAGCAGGCGAAATCCTTCAAAAGTTGCGCAACTATCATATTCGACTCGCGATTGTATGCCCGCCAGGCAGCGTCCGCCTCAGCAGCCGGTTCTTAGACCTGCTAGTAGAAGAGCGGCAGGGTCAGTACTTTAAGGTCGTTGAGACGCGTGACGCGGCGCGGGCATGGCTTACTGCTGCCCGATAACTCAGGTTGCCGCGCCTGTCGCAGATAGGAGTTGGGACTCCGTTAGGGGAATTGTGACCGTTGTCCTGGCTCTGCGCGCTAGGGCGCAGGATTGGGCGGAAACAGGTCCCGGAGGGTGGAGAGCAGACTTTCGACGTTTCCCTTGGCCACAAAGGCGGCGGCTCCATCCGCCAGCACCTGCCGCTCGTAATAGGGGTCGCTATGCGCGCTCAAGACAACCACCTGCACCGGCATCCCTTGCGCCTGTAGGCGTTCCAGGACCTCCATCCCGTCCATGCGCGGCATCCGAATGTCCAGGAGGAGTAGGTCCGGGGCCAATTGGTCCACCAGACGCAGCGCTTCGTCTCCATCTGCTGCTTCGCCGACGACGGTGAAGTGCGGAAGGGTGTTGAGAAATCGCGTCAGCGTCGTCCGAAATGAATGACTATCGTCTGCGACCACCACACGAAAAGGAGCCATCTTGTTCGTTGCTTGGGCGCGTTGATCCTATGTGGCGGGCGGCAGTCGAGCGGGCAGAATGATTCTATCCATATTCACTAGGGTGGTCAAGTTCAGCCCCAGGGGGTGGGGTCTCCGCGTCTGAGCCATTCAGTGAGCGGGCGTAGAGGGCCAGGCTGGCTTCCAGGTCGGCCAGGCAACTGATGGCCTCATGAAAGCTGGTATCAATCTCTGACGTCCAGCTTCTCATACCCGTTGTACGGTCTAACCTATAAAGCGCCTCAACCATCATCCGAACTTCCGCCTGACATTGACGTACTTGTTGGCTATGCTGGTCGGCGCCGTTGTTCATCGAAGTCACGAGCTACTTCCTTTACAACAGAGCCACCGAACCACAGGCTGTGATCATCTCCTCTCACAAGCCTACAGCAGGAATCCGTAGATGACAACCTATCCTCATCTAGTCGTCGGGTAGGCTGGAGGGCATAAGGAGGCTGGCGGCTATCCGCCGCCGGCAAAGAGGGGGTCGAATGAAAAGAAGCAGGAATTAGGCAGTAGGAAATCGGCAGAAGGCATCAGAAAGGGGAGATCGAAGCTCCTGTATGGAGGGGCGGGATTTTGAGAGTTGGCGGGAGGTGAGGTGAAATGGGGGGAGGTGAAATGGAGAGCAACCGTGACGCTGATGAGAACCCGTCAACGCGCTAGAGAACGAGGAGGCCATGTCTGAGGTGAGCGATCAGGCTGTCCATCTGCCGGCCCAGGTGCGGGAGGCGATCATTGCCCATGCCCGGGAGGGCAAACCGGAGGAGATTTGTGGTGTGGTGCGCGGCAAAGGGCTAGTGGCCTATGAGGCCATTCGCGGGCGCAACATCGCCGCCGAGCGCATCGAAAATTATGAGGTGGACCCCCAGACGCTTCTCCTTCAGTTCCAGTTTGAGGAGCAGGGAGAGGAAATGATGGGTATCTACCATTCCCACCCGGTCTCGGTGGCCTATCCATCGGCGACCGACGCTTGGAACGCTCATTACCCGGAGTGCATCTATTTTATCTGCTCGTTGGAGTACGACGACGCGCCGGTGATCCGCGCCTTTCGCCTGACGCCCCATTTCCTCGACCTGGACTGGGCGGCTCTCAAGGAGGTGTTGCCCGTCTATGAGACGCGGCGCAACCTATGGGCTTACTATCAGGCGGCGGGCGCCCCCGCCCCGCCTGCGTTGGCCGACACAGCCGCGCAAGTCGCCGCGCCCTTCTATGTGGTCATGTTCGGCGATGGCGATCTGGATGGGCGGGTGGTGAGCGTGGCCGAGCATCCCATCCGCCAAGAATAGTCTCTCCTGACTGCCCAAGCTGGTTGGCCGGTTTGCCGCTAGTGGGCCAGCGCAGGCGCTTGGGATAAGGCTGGCGCCGTCTGCCCCTGTGGAAAATTGACCGGCGATGCGCAAGCGGCTATACTACACTTTGTGCCTTTTTTCGGATGGGCATTGCCACCGGAAAGCGAGGAGCCATGGCCGAGGAGATGGGCGAGCACAAAAACATGCCAGTGGAGGATGAAAATCCATTGGAGGAAGCCGCGGCTCAAGCCGGCGATGCCCTCCACGGCCGGCGCGTTGCCGTGACCGGCAGCAATGTTGCTCGAATCGAAGCCGGCCAGGTCCAGATGACCGGCTCATCGGCTT
>DATLZJ010000731.1:0-2289 GCA_035574055.1 Caldilineaceae bacterium | reverse complement strand
CGCCGTCGGAATCTTGCACCTTCGGGTTGCTGCCCGCGGCCTGCTCATCTTTGTTCTTCAGCCCGTCGCCGTCGTCATCGTTGTCGCCACCGGCGACGCCGAAGGCCGCAGCCCAGTCGTCGAAGAGTCCGTCGCCGTCGCCGTCGGCCCCGTTGGTGATGACCACCCGCAACAGCTCGCTGGGCGGGCTGAACCAGCCGTCGCTATTGGCCGCGCTGACGAAGACATCGTAGGCAGCGCCGGTTTGCAACCCCGCGATTGTCGCCTCGGTGGTATTGGAATCCACCTGTCCTGTCGCCGCATCGCGTCCGAGCTTCACATAGGTCAGCCGGTAGAAGGCGGGCGTCGCGCCCGGCCCAGGCGACCAGATGAAGCGGGTGCTGGCGTTGCTGCTGCTGGTCACCGTCAGGCTCAAGGGTCTGGACGGCTCCGGGTTGGCGAGGCCGTTAGGGGTGGCGAAAACAGGCGCGCTGGCCGGGCTGGCGTTGCCGTTGACGTCTAGGGCGAAGATATCCACGCCATATTCGACGCCGTTGTCTACCGCGCCGATGCGCAAGCTCGGTGTCTTGCTGGCCTGCACCAGTTGCTGGTTCTTCACCTGGAAGGCATTGCCGTTGCGCGGTCCCCAGCGCACCAGATAGTTTGAGAGGTCCTTTTCGCTGCCTGCATTCCAGGTAGCGAGCAGCGCGTTGTCGCCCGCCTTTACGGCCAAACCCGCCGGGCTAGCAGGCGGTGTGACGTCATTAACGGTGATCGTCGCTGTCGAGGTGAAGACCACCGTGCCTGGGAAGCGGTTGGGGTCAAAGGCCCGCGGCTGCGGCAGCCCTGTAGTCAGCGCGACACAGGCATCCGCCGGAATCGCGACCTGGCCTGCCGCCAGATCGTTGACGCCGTCGTCCACCACCGCTCGGATTTGATAGGAGCCATTGCGCACCGTGGCCGTATCCCATTCATACTTGCCCGCCTTGAAGGGCAGGTTTTGGACAATGGGGACGCCGGACTCCAGGTTGCCCGTGATCACCTCTGTGCGCATGGAGTAGAGGCTAATGGTGGCCGTGTCGGATGTGCCGGATGGCACGCTCCACTCGATGGAGTAGACGCCGGCCGCCGTCTCGTTCTGGCTCGGCTTGGTGAACGCCCCGTGGGCGCCCGGCGCGCCGGGCGCGCCCTTGTTGGCGAAGAACCAGAAGCGATAATGTTCGATGCCGGTGTCGCTCAGGTTGGCGATCTTGGCCTGCCAGGCGCCGGGCTTGGGCGACTGCACGCCAAACCAGGTGAAGCTGAGGCCGTTGTCCGTCCCGCTAGCGACTTGGGCCTGGAAGCCCGCGGCGTTGCCCGCGTTGATCTCCACGCCATCCGGGTTGATCAGGCTCAACACAGGCGCGCCGGCCTGCCAGGCGAGCGCCGCCAGGATGCCTTCGGCCTCACCGGAGACGGTGAAGGGGATGAGGGTTTCGCCGTTGGCCGCAGCCGGCGCCGTCTCCGGCACGATGAGGCTGGCGGCGTTGGCTGCCGACGCGGACATGGTCGCCGTGAAGGTCCCGCCATACTGGTCAATCAGGATGTGGCCGTCGTTGCCCAGGATGAAGTCCAAGCCCTCATCAAAGCCGTAATAGAGGCCAACATCCACGCCAACGACGATGAACTTGCCTTTGACGCCCCATTCGTAGCTTGTGCAACTGCCGTTGGTGCAGAACTGGCCGAAGGCAGCTACAAACCCGATCTCGATGTCAAAGGGCGGCAAGGGTGGGAAGCTGGTGATGTCGCCGCTCTCGATGGCGAGGGTGACGCCCCACTCTGCGGTCAGATGGCGCTCGTCGTTGTCGGGCAGCCAGGTATATTTGTTGCCGAAGCCCTGGCCGACCCACATATGGGCGCGGGCAAAGCCGCGTAGCCAGTCCTCCAGGGCCAGCTCGACCTCGAAGCCGACGTCGAGGGGGTTCCAGGCTACCCAGATTTTGCCGGATGCGTCGAGGATGCCTAGGACTGTGCCATCGCCCTGGAATGCGAATAACCCCTGGCTGTTGATGGTGACTGTGCCGCGCACCCGCAGGATACCGCCGTCGCCGCCCTGGGCGGCCTGGAAGTCAATGCCGACCACGATCTCCGTCCCGACCGGCGTGATGGTGACATGCCCATCGAGACCGGTCAGGAAGAGGCCGGTGCTGCCGATGGGGATGCCCACCGGCGACGAGAAGAACATATGCGTCTCGCGCAGGGCGGTCTCACACAGCTTGAACTCCGCGCCGATGGCGGCGCCGGCGCCGCCGCCGATGCCGGGGATCGCCA
>DATLZJ010000730.1:0-2275 GCA_035574055.1 Caldilineaceae bacterium | reverse complement strand
TCATCGCCTTTGCCCTGGCCTTTGCCATCAAAGTGCCGCTCTTCCCCTTCCATACCTGGCTGCCCGACGCCCACGTTCAAGCGCCCACCGCCGGCTCGGTCATCCTGGCCGGTATCCTGCTGAAGATGGGCACCTATGGCTATCTGCGCTTTGCCGTGCCCATCTTCCCCGAAGCCGCCGCCCGCTTTGGGCCGTGGATCGCCTTCCTGGCTGTCATCGGCATCCTCTACGGCGCGCTGGTGGCCTTGGTCCAGCGGGATGTGAAGTCGCTGGTTGCCTATAGCTCGGTGGCTCACCTGGGCTATGTCATGCTCGGCATTGTCGCCTTCAACCAACAAGGGATCAGCGGCGCGGTGCTCCAGATGATCAACCACGGGTTGAGCACAGGCGCGCTCTTCCTTATGGTCGGTATGCTCTACGAGCGCCGCCATACCCGCATGTTGGATGACTTCGGCGGCCTGTGGAAGAGCGTTCCGGTCTTCTGTGGCTTCTTCCTGGTCGTGGTGATGAGCAGCGCCGGGCTGCCGGGGCTGAACGGCTTCATCGGCGAGTTCACCATCCTCGTAGGGACCTACCTCACCTCGCCCATCTATGCCATCGTGGCGGCGCTCGGTGTGATTTTGGCGGCGTGGTACCTCCTGACCGCCTTCCGGCGGATCGCGCAAGGGCCGCTGACCCACCCCGAAAATGAGGCGGGCCGTCTCCACGATCTGCGCCCCGGCGAGGTCGCCATGCTAGCGCCGATAGTTCTGCTCTTCTTCCTGATCGGTCTCTTCCCCAATCTCTTCCTGGAGAAGATCAACCCGTCGGTCGAGATGTTGGTCAACCATCCTGCCATTGTCCTGAAGGTCGAGCGTTAAGCAATGTTGCCAGAATCTCTCCAACTCGAACTCACGGTGCTGCTGCCGATCCTTAGCATGGTCATCTTTGCGATGGTCGTGATGCTGGTGGATATGTTCGCCAGCGACAATAACCCCGGCCCTCGCCAGGCGACGCCGTGGGTCGCCCTCGCTGGTGTGATCGTAACGGCGGCGGTCTGCGTCTGGCTCTGGGGACAGCCGGCGGCAACCTTCCAGGCCATGGCGACCTCGGATCGCTTTGCGCTCGGACTTGATTTTATCGTCTTGATCGCCGCGGCGCTGGGCATCCTGTTGAGCATCCATTACATTCCCAACATCACTTCCCATCTGGGCGAATACTATGCGCTGCTGCTGCTGACCGCAGCAGGGATGATGATGATGGGCAGCGCCACGGACCTGATCGTGGTCTTCCTGGCGCTGGAGATCTTCTCGCTGGCTCTCTATATCCTCAGCGGCTTGCAGCGGGAAAACCCACGCAGCACCGAGGCAGCCCTGAAGTACTTCCTGCTTGGCTCCTTTGCCAGCGCCTTCTTTGTCTATGGGGCTGCCTTGGTCTACGGCGCGACCGGCAGCACCCAATATGCCGCCATTGCCCAGACGCTGGAGGCGGGCCAGGGCAACCTGACCTTGCTCCTCCCCGGCATGGCGCTGCTCATCGCCGGCTTTGCCTTCAAGGTTAGCCTCGTCCCCTTCCACATGTGGACGCCCGATGTCTACCAGGGCGCGCCCACGCCGGTGACAGCGTTTATGAGCGTCGGCACCAAGGCAGCCGCCTTCGCCGCCTTCATCCGCGTGCTGCTGGAGGCGCTGCCCGGCCAGCAGGAGACGTGGGGCTGGGCGCTTGCCATGATGGCCGTCCTCACCATGACACTGGGGAACCTGGCCGCGCTGCGCCAGAGCAGCCTCAAGCGTATGTTGGCCTACTCCAGCATCGCCCACGCCGGCTATATCCTGGTCGGGCTGACGCCGGGCACCGCAGACGGCGCGACCGCGGCCCTCTTCTATCTCTTCACCTACGCCTTTATGAACATTGGCGCGTTCGCTATCGTGATCGTCCTGGAGCGGGCCAACGAGGATGACGCCCTGCAGAACCGGGCCGCCGGCATCGCCGGTCGCTGGCCCTGGCTGGCCTTTGCCATGGCGATCTTCATGTTCAGCCTGAGCGGCATCCCGCCCTTGGCCGGCTTCTTCGGGAAGTTCTTTGTCTTCAAGGCGGCGGTGGATGGCGGCTGGACGTGGCTGGCCGTGGTCGCGATGCTCAACAGCGCCATCGGCCTCTATTATTACCTGCGGGTGACGGTCGCCATGTACTTCGAGCCGCAGAGCGCCGAGTCCGCCACCGAGCGGCGGGACTGGCCCCTGCTGCGCCTGGGGGTGGTGGTAGCCGCGATCTTCACGATCTTCATCGGCATCTA
>DATLZJ010000729.1:0-8495 GCA_035574055.1 Caldilineaceae bacterium | reverse complement strand
GACCCCCTGCTGCTCCAACGCAGCGAGCCGATAAATCACTGCCGGGCCGCTGCCGGTCTCGAAGGTATCCTTTGCATTGAAAAAGTCTTGTACAGCCATGTCGGTTCCTTTCGCTACGGCTGTGTCACCTTTGGGCGCTACAGGCTTCTATCATCCCTATGCGGATTGTTCCGACTCGCATCATGCCTACCCGTGGCGGCCAGGTGGGCCTTGAGTTGAAGCGATACCGTTCCCCTGTCTGATTCTCATCCCTGTCTGATTCTCACCCGTCTGTTTCTCATAGTCGTGGCAGATAATGATACCAGGAATAAAGAGGCCGCGTCGAAAAAATGGGAGGCTGGTGGAGTAAACTAGCCGATATGCCGGAGACTGCTCAGGGCCTGTAACAGATACACAGATAGCAGATGGCGGATCCATAGACTTTATGCTGCGTAATTTTCTGCTGCGCTTTTCCGTCATCTAAAGCACAGCCATCCAAGATACAGCTCGAGTTGGCCCGCGGCGAGCAAGCGCCGGTTGACGACTGCAAACCGATTTGATATTCTGGTCGCGGTATGATACGATGGCAGCAGTCAACGCAGGCGCAGTGAGCTTACCTTCCACCCATTTCGTTCCTATCAGGACTATTGACTTATTTCCTACATTATCCAGTTGCCCTTTATCGTCATGCGGAGAACTGCCAATGAGACAATTCAGGCCGGCCTACCTTGTCGTTATCACACTTCTCCTGCTGCTTTTTTCGTTCATGTTCCTGCCGAGCTTGTCCGGCGTCAATCAGGTGATCGCCCAGGGGCCTGCGGCGGATACGCCGACGACCCAGCCGACGGTTCCGACGCTGCCACCCCCTACAGTGCCGCCGACTGCAACGAATACTCCGACGGCAACTGAAGTGACCGAGCAGCCGCCAGCTACGGTAACGCCGCCGGCTACCGTGACGCCGCCGGCTACGCCGCCGCCCGTGCCCATTCCGGAGCCGATTACGGTAGTCCTCTTTGGGACAGGCTTGGCGGCTCTTTCGGCTGCGGCAGCCTCTCGCCGCAAGAAGGATGACGCTGAGTGAGCTAGGCGCAGACCCAACAAGGTCTATTTGTCCCGCCATCTAGTTATCCTGCCGTCTAATGATTCCACCGAGGAGGGGAAACGGCAGCGTCCCACAGCGCAACGCTGCCGGCTTCGCTCAAGCGGATTCGCAAGAGCGAGCTTATCTGAAGTAGCCTGAGGCTACATGTTCTGATTGTACCTGTTGTTCCGGTAGCACTTGTTTGGCAGAAGAGAGCGGCTCCAGAAGGATTCCTGGAGCCGCTCTTTTTTGTTTGGATTGCGCTGGTGTGGCCGAGCGCGCCTTACCCGTCAAATGGGCGCAGCGACACCTCGCCGGCATGGATGGCATGGCGCACGCCCTCGGCATCCTGCACGACGAGCACGGCGCTGGCATCCACGTCCACGGCTAAACCGGTGAGCAGAGGGGTCGTCTGGCCTTGCTCATAGACCGCGATCGGTTGGCCGAGCGTGGAGAGGCGGGCGCGCCAGGCGGCCAGCAGGCCATCGGCGGGAGTTGCCAGCCAGGGGCCTAGCGCCCGGCAGAGATGGATCAGCAGGTCGGTGCGGTCTACCGGCGCGCCGCGGGCCAGCCGCAGGCTCATGGGCGGTGGGGCAGGCGGCGCGACCTGGGGCAGCTCATCCGCAGTTTGGTTGGCATTGATGCCACAGCCGATGACGGCATAGGCGAGATGCCCCTGGGCATCGAGGACAGTTTCGATGAGAATGCCGGCCACTTTGCCGGCCTCTGCGGGCGCCGGGCCAAGCAGCAGGTCGTTGGGCCATTTGAGCGAGAACTGCTCAGACAACTCCGGAACACAGGCGCTCACTGCATCCAGGACGGCCAGCCCGGCGGCGATGGGCAGGTAGCTGGCAGAGAGGCGCAGGTGAGGCGGCTTGAGCGCGATGCTGACCAGCAAGGCTGTGCGGGCCGGTGCAAACCAGGATCGGCTGTGGCGGCCACGGCCTGCGGTCTGTTCTTCGGCGACGACAACCACGCCGGAGCGCACCTCGGGCCGGCGGATGAGGTTTGCGGCTACCGGCATGGTGCTGGGCAGCGAGGCATAGACTTGAACGGTGTGGCCGATGGCGCTGCCGGCCAACTGGCGGCGCAGCCGTTCCTCGTCCAGTGGCGCGGTCGGGGATGTGGGCTGAGATGAAGGTGGAGCAGGTTGCATGGTCCAGTTCCTTGTGAGCCTTTTCGCTGTCGTGTAGAATGAGCGGGCATGGTTAGCTGTAACCGGCTTGTGCGCAGTCGCCAAGCATCGGCCCGCCCGCTGACTGATGGGCTGTTGCCTTGACCTATCACTTTCGCCCGCCCAATTTAGATGATGACCCACTACACAATGAGCCGGCAGTGGGGTACCATCAAGCCGAGGACGACTGGCTGGCGCCCGCAGGCGCGCTGGCGGATGAGGACCTGCCCGGCGAGGCCTGGGATGAGTCCCTCGATCCTGCTGGCACACCTTCACTGTCCATCATTCTCTTCAGCGCAGCCTGTGGGGTGGCGGGCGGCATCATTGGGCTATATGTCAGCTATGTCCTCTTGCAGCTTAACGTCCCATTGAGCGCCGGGGCTGCAACGTTGTCCTTGCTCTTTAGCTTAGGGATCAGCGGGGCTGTTCTCTCGGCACTGGCCGGGTCTCGATCGGCGCCGGTGAATATTCTATTTAGCTGTGGTCTCATCCTGTTGGCCTTTTTCTTTCTAACGCTTTGTACACTGTTCGGGGCGCTGGCCGGGACGCTGCTCGTGCGACTGTAGCGCATGGGCAGCGAACCGGTAACGCATATCGGTAAAGCATAAAAGCATATAAGTCAGGGTCAGGTGTCGTGAGCGCGCTGTTGACGGAAGCGCATCGTTGACGGACAGGCAAATGGCGATCGGTGTTAACTCTCATGGTGGGCTGGGGCCGGCAGCAGCCCCGGAAGCGGCTGAGGGTGGGCGGAAGGCGCGGCTGACGATCCATCCGGCGCCAGATGCGCGCAACAGTTTGGTGCTGTGGCACAAGACGGTTGCGCCCTGGCGGGTGCTACGCAATGGCTTTTTGATCCAGCTATCCTACTATGTGCCGAGCCTGGCGCTCAAGCGCCGGCTCTACCGGCTCATGGGGATGCAGGTAGGCGCCAATGTCAGCTTTGCCTGGCGCACGACGCCCGATTTGTTCTTCCCCGAACTAATTCGTGTAGGCGATAACACCATCATCGGCTATAATACCACCATTCTTGCCCATGAATATCTGCTGCGCGAGTGGCGCACGGGTCCAGTCTGGATTGGCGCCAACGTGACCATCGGCGCCAATTGCACCATCCTGCCTGGCGTCGTGATCGGGGATGGAGCGACGATCAGCGCGATGAGCTTGGTCAACAAGGATGTACTGCCAGGCGCCAAGATGGGGGGGGTGCCCATCCGGCTGCTAGGGCAGGCGCCGTAGCGTGGAAGGGGCAGCAATGGAGTGGATGCACCAACAGATCCGCTTACTCCAGCGCATGGTGGCTGTGCCACAGTTGCTTGCGCTGATCCTTGTGATTGATGTCGCAGCCTATTTCGGCGGGCTGCTCTACTGGTATGGGCCGGTGATGGCGAACCCGGCGACGCCGGCTTGGGCCTGGCCCTTTATTCCCGATTGCCCTCTCTTTGGGCTGCTGGGTGGGCTAGGCTTGATGACGGCGAGCGCGCGGCGTTGGTGGAGCGAGGATGCCCGGCGCCGCGCCCAGCGGTCGCTGTGGATCGCCGCCTTTGCATCGGTTCTCATCTGGTTGAGCGCCTACCTGCCCGGCGCGCCGGCCGGCTGGGCAGAGATGGCGGCCATGTGGGCTGTGTGGAGTGGGGCGCTCCTGGCCGGGGCCATGTGGTTCCGCCAGGCGCCGGCCTGGCTGTTGGGCATCTTTGCCTTCGGCCAGATCAAGTACGGCATCTGGACGATCACGGCCTGGCTGCTTTATTGGCGCAGCACCGCCGCCTTGCTCGGCGCGCCCCACTTCAGCTTCGATAGCGTGTTCATGACCATTACCCACATCGGGTTGCTGGCCCAGGGCATTCTCCTGTTGACCTACTTCCGGCCTACGGTGGCAGCCGCGGCGGCAGCCCTGATCTGGTTTGGCCTGAGTGATTTCATGGACTACGGCCTAGGCTTCTACCCGTCCATCCCGGAACAGTTCATCCCGTTGGCTGTGATGGAATGGAGTACGGTTGCCGTCACCGCGTTCCTGAGCGCGCTGTACCTGGTGTTGGGATTGCGGCGCGGCCAACCGTCCGGCGGCAGCCAAGAGGCTGGCGGGCCGGAGGTGGAGCGGGCTTCTCAGTATGCCTGAGGCCAGGGCGACGGGGGCCAAGTTGACGGAGGCCAAGTTGACGGAGGCCAAGATGACCGACAAGATGACAAGGGCGAACAGGAGTGGGGCCAAGGCGGATGCCCCGGTAGAGTCTTCCATAGAACCTTCGGTAGTGGCGAGAATTCAGGCGGTCACTGATGGCGCAGAAGGCAGAGCCACGTTGAGTGAGACGTTAAACGAGACGACCGAGCGCAATGGCGCAGGCGCAAAGATTCAGGAGTTGCGTGCCAAGAAGGCTGCCGCCAAGCTGGGCGGCGGTGAAGAGCGGATCGCCAAGCAGCACGCCAAGGGGCGCATGACCGCTCATGAGCGGCTGGAGCTGCTTTTGGACAAAGGCAGCTTTCGCGAGCTGGATGTGTTTGTAACCCACAATAGCCATGATTTTGGGCTGGCGGACCAGAAGTATCTGGGCGATGGGGTAGTTACCGGGTATGGCACCATCAACGGGCGGCTGGTCTATGTCTACTCCCAAGACTTTACCGTCTTTGGCGGGAGTGTGAGCCAGGCCCATGCCATGAAGATCTGCAAGATCATGGATATGGCCATGCGCAACGGCGCGCCCATCATCGGCCTCAACGACTCCGGGGGCGCTCGCATCCAGGAAGGGGTGATGAGTCTGGCGGGATATGCGGAGATCTTCTACCGCAACGTGCTGGCTTCCGGTGTTGTGCCCCAGATCAGCCTGATCATGGGGCCATGCGCGGGCGGCGCGGTCTACAGCCCGGCCATCACCGACTTTATTGTGATGGTCAAAGACACCAGCCACATGTTCGTAACCGGGCCGGATGTGATCAAGGCGGTCACGCATGAGGATGTCACCTTCGAGGAGTTAGGCGGGACTGCGGTCCATGCCAGTATCTCCGGCGTGGCCCACTTTGCCGCCGAAAACGAGGAAGATGCGCTTTTCCTGGTGCAGCAGCTCATGGACTATCTGCCCAGCAACAACATGGACGACCCGCTTGTGATGCCCAGCCAGGATGACCCGCTGCGCCAGGACCCGGAGCTGGACACAATCGTGCCGGACAACCCCAACAAGCCCTATGATATGCGCACGGTGATCCGGCGCATTGTGGATGATGGGCAATTCTTAGAAGTCCATGAGCATTGGGCGACCAATGTGCTGGTAGGCTTTGCGCGCCTGGGCGGGCGATCGGTGGGGGTGGTGGCGAACCAGCCGGCGGTGTTGGCCGGGGTGCTGGACACCGAGGCCAGCCAGAAGGCGGCCCGCTTTGTCCGCTTCTGCGACGCCTTCAATATCCCGCTGATCGTGCTGGAGGATGTGCCGGGGTTTATGCCGGGCGTCAACCAAGAGCACGGCGGCATCATCCGGCATGGCGCCAAGTTGCTCTATGCCTTTGCCGAGGCAACGGTGCCTAAGCTGACGGTGATCGTGCGCAAGTCCTATGGAGGGGCGTACTGTGTGATGAACCCTCGCCACATCGGCGCCGACCTGGTCTTTGCCTGGCCGACCGCCGAGATCGCGGTGATGGGACCGGACGGCGCAGTGAACGTGATCTTCCGGCGCGAGCTGGCGCAAGCCGCCGACCCGGTGAAGCGCAAGGCCGAGCTGGTAGAGGAGTATCGCCAACGGTTTGCCAACCCCTATATTGCGGCGGCGTCCGGCTTCATTGATAACGTGATTGAGCCACACGAGACCCGCCCGCGGCTGATCAATGCGTTGGAGATGTTGCAGAATAAGCACGGCAGCCTGCCGCCCAAGAAGCACGGCAATATTCCGCTCTAGCCATCTGTATCTAGCTGGTGGGTAGGGTGTCATACGAGGAGCACAATGGCGCTGACAGAGATCGAGTTTGAGCTACCTGCCGAGCAGTTTGCGCTGATGGGCTACCCCCACCTCCGGCAGGGGCAACCGTTGACCCTGCAACTGGAGACGGTGATGCTGATGCCGGAGCCGGGCGGCGAGGGCTGGTTTACCGTGCAGCCGGAGCGGCTGGCCGCCCAGTTTGTCCAGGTCGGCCGCGCACGCTACGCCTTTGCCGGCCAGATCACCCAGGCAGAGCTTGATCAAGAGGAGGGGATTGAGTCGGCCACCTTGCTGGTGCAGTGTGGCGATATCCCTCTGCGGGTGGTCTGCGGGCCTCGGGAGGATGGGACGCTGCCCTTCGGCACTTGGGAGACGCGCTATTTGGCCGGCAGCGGGCGCGTGTTGGGGATTGTAGAGGAGAGCTTTGCTACCGGGGTGGGCGAGCAGGTCGGCGTGACCATTTGGCAGTTTCATCGCCTCAGCCTGACGCCGGGCGACCCTCACTTCGGCCAGTGGCATGAGACAGTTGAGCTGTTGCCCGCGCCGTACCAGGCCGACCGGGTGATCGTAACGGCCCGGCTGCACCGAAAAGCGATCTGAAGGTGAAGGTCTAGGCATGTTCAAGAAGGTACTGGTCGCCAACCGCGGGGAGATCGCTGTGCGTGTGTTACGCGCCTGTGAGGAGCGAGGCATCGCCGCGGTTGCCGTTTTCTCCGAAGTAGACCGTTCGGCCCTCCATGTGCGCTATGCCGACGAAGCCTATTGTATTGGCCCCGCGCCCAGCCGTGAAAGCTATTTATGCATTGACAAGATCATAGATGTCGCGCGCAAGGCCGGCGCGGACGCCATCCACCCCGGTTATGGCTTTCTGTCCGAAAATGCCGAGTTTGCCGCGGCCTGCGCCGATGCGGGCATTACCTTCATCGGCCCTAGCCCTGAGGCCATCGAGAAGATGGGCGATAAGGTCACCGCGCGGGAGACCGTGGCGCGACGAGGGGTGCCGCTGGTGCCCGGCTCGCCGCCGGGGCTGCGCGATGAGGAGCTGGCGGCCAAGGCGCTGGAGATCGGCTATCCGGTGATGATCAAGGCCAGCGCCGGCGGCGGCGGCAAGGGGATGCGGGTGGCAGAGAGTCCGCAGACCTTCATGGATCTGCTGGCCGCGGCGCGGCGCGAGGCAGCCAGCGCCTTTGGCAATGACGCTGTCTATATTGAGAAGATGATCCCCAATGCCCGCCATATCGAGATTCAGGTGCTGGCCGATAAGCACGGCCACATTGTCCATTTGGGCGAGCGTGAATGCAGTATCCAGCGCCGCCACCAAAAGCTAATCGAAGAGGCGCCCAGTGTTGCCGTCGAAGAGACGCTGCGCCAGGAGATGGGCAAGGTGGCGATTGCCGCGGCAGAGTCGGTCAACTATGTCAACGCCGGCACCGTGGAGTTTCTCTTCGACAGCCGGGACAACAAATATTACTTCTTGGAGATGAATACCCGGCTGCAAGTGGAGCATCCGGTGACGGAGATGGTCTTTGGCGTGGATATTGTAAAGGAACAGATCGCCATTGCCGCAGGCCGGCGACTGCGCTATAACCAGAGTGATATTGTCGCCAAAGGGTGGGCGATTGAGTGTCGTATCACCGCCGAAGACCCCTTCAACAATTTCATGCCCAGCACCGGCACCGTGGTCTATTTGCAGGAACCGACCGGTCCCGGAGTGCGGGTGGAAAGCTCGCTCTACCGGGGGCTGGAGGTCAATCTCTACTATGACCCGATGGTGGCAAAGCTGATCGCTTGGGGTGAGACCCGCGCCGAGGCCATCCTGCGCATGAGGCGGGCGCTCAACGAGTACCGGATCGGCGGGATCAAGACTTCGATCCCCTTCCACCAGGAGATGATGGACAGCACCGAGTTTATCTGGGGCACCTTTGACACAGGATTTGTGGCGCGGCGTCAGATGCACCGGGAGAGCAAGCCCGGCAGCGATACGGAGAGGGTGGTCGCGGCGGCGGTTGCCCTGGTCGCCCATGAGGAGGGGCGCCAGGCTGTCCATATCGGCGGCAGCCGGCCTCCAGCGCAACAGACCCGGTCCCTGTGGAAGCAAGCGGGCCGGCTGCGGGCGGTGAGGGGGTCGCTGTGAAATATTATTCTCGCGTCGGCCAACGCGAATACGAGATCGAGATTGAAGGTGATCAGGTTTTCGTTGATGGCGAGCGCATTGAGGTGGATTTACGTCAAAGCGGCGCGCCGGAGCTGTACAGCCTGCTCTTCAATGGGCGCAGCTATGAGCTGCTGATCGAGGCCGAGCGTTTCAACTATGGCGTAACCGTGCGCGGCGAGCGTTTCGAGGTGCAGGTCGAAGACG
>DATLZJ010000728.1:0-3794 GCA_035574055.1 Caldilineaceae bacterium | reverse complement strand
GTGCAGGTCAACGGCCATACGGTGACGGAACTGGGCGTCAAGGTGGACCCAGCCGTTGTGCAGATTGCCGTGGATGGGCAGCCTGTGACGCTGCCCCAGCGCCATGTCTATTTCAAGGTGCACAAGCCCCGCGGCCTGTTGAGCGACATCGGCGGGGACGCTCATGGCCGCCCGACGGTGGCGGACTTGTTGCCGCCGGAGCTGCGGCGTGTCTTCCCGGTGGGGCGCCTGGACCTGAACAGCGAGGGGCTGGTGCTGCTCACCGATGACGGTGAGCTGGCCCACCGGCTGACCCACCCGCGCTTTGAGCATCCCAAGACCTACTATGTGCTGGTCGAGGGACGCCCACCGGAGAGTGCGCTGGAGCAGCTTCGCCGCGGGATTGATCTGGAGGAAGGGCGCACTGCTCCGGCCCAGGTCCGTGTCGTTGCCAGGTTGCCGGCGGAGCTGAAGCTGGCGCCAGGACCGACGGAGGGCGTCTGGTTGGAGATGGTCCTGCGCGAGGGTAAGAAGCGCCAGATTCGGCACATGACCGCGGCGGTGGGTTTTCCCACGCTGCGTCTTGTCCGCTGGTCCATTGGGCCGCTGCTGTTGGGCGATCTTGCGCCAGGGACGGCAGTTCCACTGGAGCGGCGTGAGGTGGCGGCGCTGCGGAGCTGGGTTCGCCAACCGGTGGAGCGGCGCCGCCAGGCGGAACGCAAGGCCAGTCGCACGGAGCGTCCGCCAGCCAAGGGGCCGCGGCAATCATCACCGAAGCAATCATCACTGAAGCAACCATCACACCGTCCGCCGGCGGCCCGCAATGGGGTGAAGCCAGGGATTCGGCGCCGCCCGCAGCGCCGAGGCTAGACCGAGGCGAAACGAGATAAGCAACCTGGCCGGCCGCCAGCCGGGAGCAGCCGGAACGAGGAGAGTGGATGAGCGGACCTTCGACATCGCCTGGCCGTTCCGGCCCAGCGCCGGCAGGCGCGCCGGTCATTGCGCCGGGCAGCGCGCTTGCGCTGGGCCGTGCCCTGCGCCCCAGCATCATCGCCATAGATGGGCCGGCAGGATCAGGCAAAAGCACGGTAGGCTTTGGCGTGGCGCAGGCGCTGGGCTATCTCTTTTTCGACACAGGCGCAATGTACCGGGCCGTCACCTGGACAGCCCTTGCCCGTGGCATAGACCTGCGCGATGAGGCGGCCATCGGCGGTCTGGCCGAGGCGATAGACATTGACATCTTGCCGCCGCCGGATAGCCAGGGGGAAGGGCGTAATAGCACTGTTTTGGTGGATGGCGAGGAGATCAGCGAGCAGATTCGCCGCCCGGAAGTGGACCGGCAGGTTTCGTTGGTCTCATCCTATGCGCGGGTGCGGGCGGCGATGAGCCGCCAGCAGCAGCGCATCGGCCGGCGCTATGGCAGCGGCGCGGGCGAGCGCGCCGGTGTGGTGATGGTGGGGCGTGACATCGGCACCGTGATCGTGCCGGAAGCCCCGCTCAAGGTCTATCTTGACGCTTCGGTGGAAGAGCGGGCGCGGCGTCGCTATCAAGATCTGTTGGCGCGGGGCAGGGAGGTTTCCTTCGAGCAGGTGCTGGCCGATCTGGTGCGCCGCGACGAGTGGGACAGCAGCCGCGCCCTATCCCCGCTGCGGATCGCCGAGGATGCCATCGTGGTGGATACGTCCGCGATGACGGTAGAACAGGTGGTGGCGGCCATCTTGCGCCTTGTCGCGCGTAAAGTGGAAGAGCAGCGTGGAGCGGCCAATGGCAGACTATGAGCTGACGCCCCAACAGAAGATCGAAGTCTATTACTGGATGCGGCTGACGCGCACCTACGACGAGATGATGGTCGCCTATTGGAAGCAAGGGCGCGGGCTGGGCGGCGTCTTCAGCCAGCAGGGCCATGAGGCGATCAGCGTCGGGGCCGGCTATGCCCTTGCGCCGGAAGATGTCGTTGCGCCGATGCACCGTGATTTGGGCTGTTATCTGCTGCGCGGGCTGACGCCGCGGCGCATCTTCGCCAATATGTTGGGGCGCGCCACCGGTGTGAGCGGCGGGCGTGATGTCAACCTGCACGGGGTGGGCGACTTGAGCCTAAACCTGATCGGCTTTATCAGCCACCTGCCCCATTCCATGCCCGTGGCGGTGGGGGTCGCCATGAGCTTCACCTACCGCAACGAGCGGCGGGTCGCCATGACCTTTGTAGGGGACGGTTCCAGCAGCGAGGGTCTGTTCCACGAATCGCTCAACCTGGCGGCGGTGCACCGGGCGCCTTTTGTGCTGGTGGTGGAGAACAACCAGTATGCCTATTCGACGCCTCTGGAGCAGCAGATGCGGGTGCCGGACATCGCCACGCGAGCCGCCGGCTACGGCATCCCCGGCGTGATCGTGGACGGCAACGATGTCGAGGCGGTCTACCGTGCGGCCAAGGAAGCCGTGGAGCGGGCGCGTGGGGGCGGCGGGCCGAGCCTGATCGAGTGCAAGACCATGCGCATGTTGGGCCATGCCATCCATGACGGCGCCGAATATGTGCCGCGCGCGCTTTTGGCGGAGTGGGAGAAGCGCAACCCGGTGGAGCGTTTTGAGCGCAGGCTGCTGGAGCAGGGGATCGCCGATGAGGCCGAGATCGAGGAGATCAAACAGCGCTGCCGAGTGGAGATCGCCGACGCGATTGAGTTTGCCGAGCAAAGCCCGCTGCCCGACCCGGCGACGGTGGCAGAGGGCGTCTATGCCCCTTAAGGAGTTGCGCCCCATCAGGATGCTCATCAAGATGCTCATCAGGATTCCCATCAGAGTTGAGGTGTCGCCATGAGCGCAGTTGCCCCAAATCTACGCGCCGAACCTGTGGCCGGAGCTGCGGTAGCCACCAACTATGGCTTTGCTGATGCGCCGGTCGCCGCCCCCGCTCTTGAGGGGGCGGAAAGCCGCGAGCTGACCTACCTTGCCGCCATCCGTGAAGCCCTGTGGGAGGAGATGGCCCGCGACCCGAATGTTTTGGTCATCGGGGAAGATGTGGCCGACCCCTTTGGCGGGGCCTTCAAGGTGACCAAGGGGTTGAGCGAGCAGTACGGCGAGCGCCGTGTTCTCAATATGCCCATGTCCGAGCTTGGTTTCGTGGGGGCGGCGACGGGGATGGCGCTGATGGGGCTGCGCCCTGTGATCGAGATGCAGTTCGCCGACTTCATCACGACGGCCTTTGACTCCATTGTCCAGTTTGCCGCGACCAACTATTATCGTTGGAAAGGGGCAGTGCCCTGGGTGATCCGCGCACCGTCGGACGGCGGCCTCCGCTCCGGGCCTTTTCATAGCCAGAACCCGGAAGCCTGGTTTGTCCACGCGCCGGGGCTGAAGGTGGTGGCGCCGGCCACACCCGCCGACGCCAAAGGGCTGCTCATTGCGGCCATCCGCGACAACAACCCGGTGATCTACTTTGAGAGCAAGCTGCTCTACCGGTCGCTCAAGGGATATGTGCCGGCGGGCGACTATGTGGCGCCCATCGGCCAGGCGCGGGTGGCGCGCACGGGCGGCGATCTGTCAATCATCGCCTATGGCGCTCAAGTTCACCAGGCGCTGGAGGCGGCGGAGCGGCTAGCCGCGGAGGGCGTCCAGGCCGAGGTGTTGGACCTGCGCACGCTCAAACCCCTGGACGAGGCGGCGATTTTGGCGACGGCGCGCAAGACCGGCAAGCTCCTGATCGTCCATTCGGCGAACCGGCTGGCCGGCGTCGGCGCAGAGGTGGCGGCCATCGTGGCCGAGCAGGCGTTTGAGTGGCTGGATGCGCCCATCTACCGGCTGGGCGGGCTGGACGTTCCGGT
>DATLZJ010000727.1:0-2348 GCA_035574055.1 Caldilineaceae bacterium | reverse complement strand
GATAGAGGGTGGCGTACTGAAAGATGAGCGCCGGTGTGCTGTCGGCATCCATGCGGTAGTTCCACCGGCGCAGGTAGCCGAGGGCGACCGTCACCCATGGGTCGTCGCTGTCGAGCTGGGCAAACCAGGGGGCCAGCGCGGCCGCAAACTTGCTGACCGTGTCGAGCTGCATCTCCTCCATATCGCGCAAGCTGAACCGCTCCTTCTCTGACAACATCTCCTCCAAGCGCGCGGCGCGCCAACCAGGGAGGAATTCCGCGCCAAGAAAATGGTGATAATCGTCGCCTGTAATCTTCTGATTGGCCGTCACGATCTTGCCCGACGGCGGATTATAGAGCCTGGGAAGCTCGCGCGGCGGGATCATTCCTGCCCACTCATGGGCGCCATCCCAACCGGGCGCAGGGACGAGTCCCAGGTTTTGGCGGCGCAGCGGGATAGCGCCGGCCAATACATAGCCGATATTGCCGTCGGCGTCGGCATAGGTGATGTTCTGCGCCGGCGCCGACCACCCCTCCAGCGCTGCCTGAAACTCTTCCCAGTTGCGCGCCTGATTGAGCAGCAAGAGCGCCGATAGAATGCGCCCAGGCTCATGGCCGGTCCAGCGCAACGCCAGCGGCGGCGCATTGGCCGCTTCCGGCACTAGGTTAGAAATCAGCGGGCCGTGGCGCGTCACGACCACCCGCTCGACATGGGGCTGGCCTCGCCGGACCTGGATCGTCTCCTCGATGACCGTCGCCGGTTCCCATTGGCCCTGGTACTCAAAGCGCGTCGGGTCCTCCGGGTGGGCGCGCTCCAAATAAAGGTCCTGGACATCCACACAGGCGTTGGTGAATCCCCAGGCGATGTGCTCATTATGGCCGATCACCACCCCTGGCACACCGGCAAACGAGGCCCCGCTGACGCGAAAATCAGGGCACTCCAAGTGATTTTCATACCACACCCCAGGCATTTGCAGCGCGAGATGCGGGTCGTTGCAGAGGATGGCGCGGCGAGTCATGCTGTGCTTGGGCGCAATGGCCCAGCTATTGCTGCCCTGGCCGTCGCCGGCCGGCCCAATCCACTGTTTCACCTTTTCATACTCGTTGAGCAGCAGACCGGCTGTCGAGAGCAAGCGGGTGACCGTCTCGCTGCCCACCGCCTCCATGATCACCGGATTCTGCTTCGGAAAGTCCGGCTCCAAGTCGGCGGCCCGGATCGGCCCCAACCGCTGCAACAACCGCAGCCGGACCAACTCGCTCTCCCAATTGATGCCCAGCCCCCAGGCCATCACCTTGCTGTGCGCCAGAATATCCTCCGGCTGCCACGGCTCCGGGGTCACGCGCAGCAGGTTGAACTCGGCGGCCAGCTTGCCTTGATGCTGCTCAATATATGCGTTGACCCCCTGGCAGTACCAGGTGAGCAACTGCCGCGCGTCCGCCTCCAAGACGGCAAGCTCTGCTTTTGCGGCGCGCCGGAAGCCAATGATCCGGCTGAAGCGGTCGGCCTCCAACGCCGACTCGCCGAATACCTCCGCCAGCGTACCGCGTGCGATGCGCCGGTTCTGCTCCATCTGCCACAGCCGGTCCTGAGCATGGAGAAAACCCTGGGCGCGCAACAGGTCGGCGCGATTTTGGGCATAAACATGGGGAATGCCATGCTTATCCCGGCGCACCTCCACCGGCTGCTCCAGACAATCGAGCACAAACGTCCCGTCCAGCTTAGGGGTCGGCCGCTGTACCAGCCACCAATAGATATAGAGGAGGAAGCCGCCCACGATCAGTGCGGCCAAACCGAGGACAACGGCCAGGACAATGACTAGGTTTAGGAGCATCGGCGGCATCCACCGCTAGCTGCTTCGCCGGCCCCTTCACTGCCGGCAGTGTGATCAACGCCTACCCCTTCAACCCTGGCTACCATGCTATCTCCTGATCAACTTGTTTGGCGCCGGCAAAGACCAGCAGGAATGGATCAATCCAGCTAATGACGGCGCCGGCCCTACTACAGTTATAACACAACGCCCAACCTGGTGTAGAATCAGGGAATCTAGCTCGACTAAAATCACCCGTACTGTAATCGCCTGCGCAGTCATTTGGCCGGACGATCAATCGCCTGCGGATAGATACGAGTGTTCGCAAAGATGGCACCACCCACCCTGTTGATCGGCGTCACCGCACGCCACGGCCACGCCGGCTGGCTCCAGCAGAATACGCGCAACTATCTCAATGTCCTGGTGAGCCATGGCGCCGCCCCGCTGGTCCTTTCCCCCGACACGCCCGTGCGCCTGCCCAATGGCCGGGAGTTCGCCCCGGATGCGCTGGGCCGCCTTCCGCTGGAGATCCTCGACCACCTGGATGGGCTGATTTTGGCCG
>DATLZJ010000726.1:0-3289 GCA_035574055.1 Caldilineaceae bacterium | reverse complement strand
GACGCCTGCCGGTGCCGAGAATGCATCCCCCGAGCCGGCGGAGGCCGCCGCGACGATCCTGGCCGCGCTGCAACGGATGGAGCATCTGGAGGCGCTGGTGCGAGGTTATGAAAATGGACGTATCATGCGCCTCTTGGCTGCGTTGCGCCGCCTCTGGCCGGGCCGCATGGCCTAGCCGCTAGAATGGATTGTTCCATGATGACCAACGCTGCCCCCGCCGGCCCGCCGCTCAAGCGCGACCCTGCCCTGCGCGCAAAGCTGGCCGCAGTCGAGGGCTTTATCTTTGACCTGGATGGCACCGTCTACGTAGGGGAGCAGCTCCTGCCTGGCGCGGCGGCGACCGTCGCCGCGCTGCGCGCCCGCGGCAAGCAGGTGCTCTTTGTCAGCAACAAGCCCATTGACTCGCGTGCGGCCTATGCCCAAAAGCTGACCCGGCTCGGCATCCCTACCGGCGAACCGGAGGTGATCACCTCTGCCTTTGTGCTGGCCCACTACCTGGCCCACCACGCGCCCGGCCTGCGCTATTACACCATCGGCGAGGCCAACTTTCTGGAGGAGCTGCGCAGCCACGGGTTGACGGTGGTGGACGAGCTTTGGCATCAAGACCCCCGCGGCGTTATCCAGCCGGAGGGCATTGACGCCGTGGTGGTGGCGCTGGACCGCACGCTGGACTACCGTAAGCTCAACACCGCCTACCAGGCGCTGCGCCGAGGGGCGCGCTACTTTGCCACCAATGGCGACACTACCTGCCCCATGCCCGGCGGCGATGTGCCCGACGCGGGCGCCACCCTGGCCGCCCTCCATCACCTCACCGGGCGCACGCCGGAGTTGATCGCCGGCAAGCCCTCCCCGGCCATTCTCCAGACCGCGCTGGACCGGCTTGGGCTGCCTGCGGACCGCTGCCTGATGGCGGGCGACCGGCTAGAGACCGACATGCGCATGGGCCATGAGGCCGGTATGGTGACGGCGCTGGTGCTCACCGGCGTCACCGTCCGGGCCGAGGCGACAGCCGCCCACCCGGCCCCAGACCTGGTGCTGGAAAATCTAGGCGAGCTGCTGGACTATCTGCCTTAAGCAGTGACCGGCGGTCTGTCGGCGGCGCTCAGAGCGGCTACTTTGTGTAATGCTCGCTCAGATATTCGTGGATCAGGGGGATGACGATGGACCCCTCGCCCACGGCGGAGGCGACCCGCTTGACCGCCCGGTAGCGCACATCGCCCACGGCAAAGACGCCCGGCAGGCTGGTCTCCAGCAGCAGCGGCGGCCTGGACTGTGTCCAGGAGGGGCCGGTCTCCTGGATCAGATCACGTCCGGTTAAAATGTAGCCGCGCGGGTCGCGCTGAAGCTCCGGCGGCAGCCAGCCGGTGTTGGGTTCCGCGCCGATCAGGATAAAGACGCCCGCCGCCTCGACCGTCTCGGTCTCTCCGGTCATCCGGTTGCGCAGCACCAACCCCTGTAGCCGGTTCGTCCCCAGGCAGTCCACTACCTCGGTTTGGGCGCGCACCACCACCTCCGGGCAATTCGCCAGCTCCTGGATCAGATAGTCCGACATGCTCTCGGCAAGCGACTCGCCGCGCGTGACCAAGGTCACCCGGCGGGCGTAGCGAGAGAGGTGGACGGCGGCCTGTCCTGCCGAGTTGCCGCCGCCCACCACAAAGACCTCCTGCCCCTCCATGGCCTGGTCCTCGGTGACGGCGGCGCCATAGAAGACCCCGCGGCCCACCAGCGCCTCCAGACGGGGAATGCCCAGATGGCGATAGGCGACGCCCACAGCCAGCGCCACCGTCCGGCTGCGGATCTCCGTCCCATCACTGAGCACGAGACAATAGTGCTGTTGTCCGGCGATCCTCTGGGGACGCAGCTCGGCGGCGCGACGCATGAAGTAGAAGTGAGCGCCCAGCCGCCAGGCTTGCTCATAGGCGCGGCCGGCCAGCTCCGCGCCGCTGATGCCGTGGGGGAAGCCCAGGTAGTTGCGGATCATGGAGCTGGCGCCTGCCTGGCCGCCGATGGCCTCACACTCGACCACAATGGTCTTCAGGCCCTCTGAAGCGCCGTAGACGGCCGCCGACAGCCCGGCAGGGCCGGCGCCGACAATCGTCAGATCATAGACGGCTGCCTCCGGGCGGGGGCTGACGCCCAGCGCATCCGCCACCGCCTCGGGCGACGGGTCAACCAGCACGGCGTTGTTCTGGAGAACGACCACCGGCAACCGCTCGGCGGAGCAGCCGGCCTGGCGCAACAACTCGCGCCCCTGCTCCGACTCGACATCATAAAAGCCATAGGGAACGCCGTTGCGGTCGAGCAGGTCGCGAAATTCATGCGAGCGGGCGGACCACTGTTCGCCCACCAGCCGGACCAGCTCAAATTGCGGACGATGCTGCCTGGCCCAGTGGTCGAGATCGCCGGTAATGACTGTATGGAAGCCCTCGTCGGGCGAAGCCAACGGCTTAAAGGCGTAGTCGTCAATCCGGCCCAGCGCGGCGCCGCGCAGGATGGCCGCATTGCTGGCGCGGTCGCCCCGCTCGATCAGCAGGATGCGCTGGGCCAGGGGATGCAGGTCGTGGACACGGGTCAAGAACTCGACGCCGGTCATGGTGGGCATCCACTGGTCGCATAGGACCAGCGCCACCTGCCGGCCCTCCTGGTCCAGCCGGGCCAGGGTCTCCAGGGCTGCATCCGCCGATGAGGCGGCCTGCACGGTATAGTCGGGGCTGTAGCGCTTCCGTAGCTCTGTCTCCACCCGGCGCAGGGCCGTCTCGTCGTCGTCTACGAGCATGATGACCGGCATTGTCTCGGCGTCGCCCATTCCTGGTTTCCCCTTCCGGCTGCTGGCGCTTGGCCGGCTATCTACTCGCCCCGTAGAAAGGTCATCTCGCCGCCTTCAAGCCGGAGGGACAGGGTATCTCCCGCCAGCTCATAACCGGTGACAGCCGCTAGGTCCTTAAGGAACTGCTCGCCTTGACTGCCTTCCGGGCAGAGCATCCGGGTCGTAGCAATGGGGCTGAAGGTCAAGGAATCGCCTTGCACCGTATAGGCGCCCACGCCCCGGTTGCAGTCCACCTGCGCGGTCAACTCCCCGTCTGCCAGAAAGATCAGCCTGTAGAGCGCCGGGTCCTGGGCCGTGACCACTGTATCGTCGGCGTAGGTCGTCTGCTGCCACTCCCAAGTGATGCCTACAGGGGTGGTGATGCCCTCCTGTGGGAGCAGGGAGAGAGGCTCGCTGGCGGCCTCGGCAGGGGCGCGCATCGCCAGGGCGGCAACCTCCTCGCCGGGCGCTTGTTTGGCAGCC
>DATLZJ010000725.1:0-3955 GCA_035574055.1 Caldilineaceae bacterium | reverse complement strand
AGGCGGTGTAGCCGCGGTGGCCCTCTGGGCCACGCGGGAAAAGCACCCAGTCATGCTGGAACTTATCGCCGATGATGGTCGCCCACTCGTTCACGCTATAGGAGCCGGTCACGGCGGAGCCGAGCATACCGGCGGTAAAGTCAAGCCCCTCTGATTGCTGGCGATTGGGCGCAGCCTGCAACTCTGTGCGCAGCGCGGTGGTCCAGCGCGCGGCCTCGACATTCATGGGGTCGGTGGCGAAGAGCAACTGCCTTCGCTCCGGGTCAAACATATCGGCGCCGTAGGCGCGCGCCAGCGACTCGAAGTCGTAGTAGTTGCCCGGCAGATAGTTGGTGCCAAAGATATTGTTCTCGGCGTCGGTCAGCTTGACGGCAATGTCGGCGTATTGAGCGACGTCCCAGTCGTCAGTGGGCATCTCGATGCCCTTTTCCGCCAGCATGTCCAGGTTGAAGCAAACCAAGGCTGGGTTGCCGGGGTGAATCTCATAGGGCAGCCCATACAGCTTCCCGTCCAGCTTGCCGCCCTCCAGCGCCGTAGGGAAGAAGTCATCCAGGTTAGCGTCCTCGCGTGTGGACAGGAAATCGTCCAGTTGTAGGAACATCCCTTTGGACGCCGAATAAGGGAACCACTTGATGCCGCTGAAGACGACATCCCACAAGGTGCCCGACGCAGAGCGCGCCAGTTGCAGCTTGGACATCTCGGCATAGACGACATTCTCGATTTGGACTTCGGCTTTGTCGGCGTTTTGCTCCGCCCACCGTTTGGCAAACTCCCGCTGCCAGTCATGGAGCGGCGCATCAAAGGTGGCGACGGTCAACAAGACCACTTCGCCGGACGGAGCGCTGCTGGCTGCCTCGGATGTGTCTGCGGTCGTGTTGCTGGGGCCGGCCGCAGGCGCACAGGCTGCGAGCGCCGCCGCCGACCCGGCCGCCATCCACTTGAGCAGTTCACGGCGCGTCATCTGGTTGGGGTGCATCGGTTCCTCCTTCGTTGGGCAAACGCTTAACTGTCGAACGTGATGGGCCGTATGTGAGAGGTAGCCGCTGAGCCTGGGGAGCGCAACAAGGAAGTTGTACAGGCCGGCGTTGCTATCCCTTTATCCCCGATAGCACAATCCCACGCACAAAATAGCGTTGCGTTGCAAAGAACAACACGATGACCGGCACAATGACCATGACTGAAGCTGCCATGAGTAGGTGCTGCGTCGGCTCGCCGCCGACTTCGGGCACCGTCCGGAAGTAATTGAGACCGGCCGCCAAGGTGAACTTCTCAGGCAATTGGAGGTAGATCACCGGGTTGACAAAGTCATTCCAAACGTCGTTAAAGGTGATGACGGTAATGGTCGCCAGCACCGGCTTGCAGAGCGGGAGGATGATACGTGTGAAGATGCGCGCGTAACCGGCGCCGTCAATCAGCGCCGCCTCGTCCAGCTCCCGCGGCACCGTCAGCATAAACTGCCGGATCAGGAAAATCGCAAAGGCATTCCCGCCGAACCAGGCCGGCACCCACAACGGCTTCAAGGTATTGATCCAGCCCAGCTTGTGAAACAGCACATACTGGGGGATCAGCGTGACCTGGGCCGGCAGCATCAAGGTGCCGAGGGTGATGATAAAGAGCAGATTTCTTCCCCGGAAGCGGAAGCGGGCAAAGGCATAGGCTGCCAGCGCAGCGGTTAAGACTGTGCCGGTGGTGCTGAGGAGCACGACGAGCAGGCTGTTCCACGCCCAGCGCAGAAAAGGCACGACCTGCAACACGGTCACATAGTTTTGCCATTGCGGAATTTCGGGAAAGAGCTTGGGGGGGAAGACGTACAACTCGTCAATGCGCTTGAGCGAGCTGGTCACCGTCCAGAAGAAGGGGAACATGAACAGGAGCGCCAGCGCGCACAGCCCCCCATATAAGAGCACTTGATTCAGGGCGAGCATCGAGCGCCGGGTTTGCCCGCCGGCATGTGTGCGCCTGACATCCGTCAGTACGTTGCTCTGTGTCGCCATCAGCTCGACTCCCCCGCGTAATAGACCCAGCGACGTGATACCTGGAGCTGGATATAGGTGAAGGCCAGCAGGATGATCACGAAGATCCAGGCTAACGCGGCTGCGTAGCCCATGCGGAAGTAATGGAAGGCCTGGTTGTAGATGTGGAGCGCATAGAACCAGGTGGCATAGGAGGGGCCGCCGTTGGTCGCCACGAAGGAGATGGTAAAGACCTTGAGCGCGGCAATGATACCGAGGATCAGGTTAAAGAGCACGGTCGGCGAGATCATTGGGAGCGTTACACTCCAGAATTTCGCCCATGATCCGGCCCCATCAATTTCGGCGGCCTCTAGCAGTTCTTTGGGCACCCCCTGCAAGCCGGCCAGAAAGATCAGCATGGCGTTCCCGCCCATGCCTGCCCAAAGGGCGATGATGATGACGGAGGGTAAGGCCCACTGCTTGGAGGTCAGCCACCCCGGCCCTTCAATCCCGACCCAGGACAGCGCCACATTGATCGGCCCGACGCTGGGGTGAAAGAGCCATGTCCAGAGGAGCGCCAGCGCCACGGTGGGCGTCAGGTGGGGGAGAAAGTAGAGGGTGCGGAAGATATTCGTCCCTTTGGCGCGCTGGTTGAGGAGGATCGCCAGCATCAATGATCCCGCCAGGCCAATCGGCACCACGGTAACGGCATAGACGAGCGTGCGCTGCAGCGACGGCCAAAATTGTTTGTCGCCGGTGAAGGCGCGGATGTAGTTTTGCGGCCCTACATATTTGGCCGGCGAAAGAACATCATATTCCAGCAGGCTGAAGTAGGCCGAGGAGAGAATTGGCCCGATCCAGAAGATGATCAGGCCAAGCAGCCAGGGCAACAGAAAAAGATAGCCAGCATAGGCTTCTCGAGCCTGCAACGCCGACCGCGCCCCGACCAGCCGGGCCAATAAGCTAGGCTCTTTGCGCTGGTAGACCACTTGCGTGTCTGCCGCTACCGCCATAGGTCCTCCCACTCGCCAACGCGTTGTGCGCCGAGGAAAACAGAGAATTCAGTTGTTACCGTTCTGGGCGTTGCCCACTCTAGCATGGATGCAATGAGATGTCAAGCAATTTTTTCAGCATCGAAATGATTCGGACGTTACCAATGGCTGTAGGAATTGTTGGGCCATAGGAGAGGCGCGCGCGTTGCACCCAGGGGCCATTGCACGTATAATCACGTATAATAATGAAGTCAGATTCCTGCCCATGACCTCGAAGGGACGGCGCTGTACAGGATAGTCTCCCTTTCCACCATTCATCCATTCATCATCTATTCATCATTTTGCTTGAGCGCATGAGATCCAGAGCATGAGCGAGCCAACCAAGAAACGGGTGCTGGTCACAGGCATGAGCGGTCTGATTGGCTCGGCGCTTTACCGTGAGCTAGGCGACCGCTACGTGTGGCGCGCCCTCAACCGCCGCCCGATGCCGGGCGTCGAGACGCGCCAGGCCGATATCGGCGATCTGGCTGCGATCCGGCCTGCCTTTGACGGGGTGGATGTCGTTGTCCATCTCGCCGCCAACGCGCGGGTGTCGGCCCCGTGGGAGGAGGTGCTGCACCACAATGTGATCGGCACGTACAATGTCTTTGAGGCGGCGCGGCAGGCGGGTGTATCACGGGTGGTCTTCGCCAGCAGCGGCGCAACGGTCTCCGGCGTCCAGCGCGAGGAGCCGTACAAGGCGCTGGTGGAGGGGCGCTACAGCGATGTGGAGGAGAGCTGGCCCATGCTCACCCACCGCTCCATGGTCCGGCCCACTGGTCTCTATGGGGTGAGCAAGGTCTGGGGAGAAGTGCTGGCCCGCCATTTTGTAGACATCTCGCCCCTCTCCATCCTCTGCCTGCGTATTGGCTATGTCAATCGAGAGGACCGCCCCACCGAACCGGCCCACTTCGCCAATTGGTGCAGCCAGCGAGACATCGTGCAGGCCATCCAGCGCGCCATCGAGGCCCC
>DATLZJ010000724.1:0-5851 GCA_035574055.1 Caldilineaceae bacterium | reverse complement strand
TGTATCAACTGCATTGCGACGCCTCCGGGGAGGAAGTGGATGGCATCATCGAAACCTTGGAGCAGCTTTATGCCGAGGGTCTGATTCGCGGCTATGGCATCAGCACCGACGAGCCTGAGGCTGCCCGCCGGTTTGTTAAGGGGCCAAACTGCATTGCCATTCAGCATGATCTGAATGTGCTGCGTGATGCCCAGGAGCTACTGGCGTTGTGCGAACAGCATAACCTCGCCAGCGTCAGCCGCAGCCCGCTGGCCGAAGGGCTGTTGAGCGGCAAATACCCGGCGGACTTTGTCTTTCCCGCCGATGATTTTCGGGGCGCGGGGCATAAGTGGATCGTCTACTTTGAAAACGGCAGGCCCAGCCCGGCCTACCTGGCGGGGCTGGCTGCGGTCCGGGAAATCCTCACCAGCCAGGGCCGAAGCTTGGTGCAGGGAGCCTTGGCCTGGATTTGGGCCAGGAGTGACAAGACCATCCCCATCCCAGGCTTTAAGACGGTCGCCCAGGTAGAGGAGAACTGTGCAGCCCTGGCGTTCGGGCCGCTCACCCCCGCGCAGATGGCGGAGATCGAGCAACTGCTGCGGCGCGAGGCGCAGCCAAATTAGACAGATTCGACCGGCGCCGACAGCGTAATCGTGAAGGTTGTCCCCTGGCCGGGTGTGGAGTCAACGCCGATGCGCCCGCCATGCGCCTCGACAATCGCTTTGGCGATGGCTAACCCCAAGCCGGAAGCGTCGCTGTGATTGCGCCGGCGCGCCTTATCGCCCCGGTAGAAGCGGTCAAAGACATAGGGCAGGTCCGCCGGCTCAATCCCCACCCCCGTATCACTGACACGTATACACACCTCCCCACCATCCGCCGAGGCAGCCAACACAACCTCTCCCTGTGTGGTGTGGCGCAGCGCATTCGAGACCAGGTTGTTCAACACCTGGGTCATCCGGTCGGTGTCCACCGTCACCGACGGCAACCCCTCCGGCGCTGCCACCCGCAGGACGACTCCCTGTTCTTCCGCCTGGACAACGTAGGCTAGGCCGGTGCGCTCCAGCAGGGCCTTGGGGTCTACCTGACGCCGGTTGAGGGATAACTCGCCCGCGTCGGCCAGGGAGAGCACCCGCAGGTCTTCTACCAGCCGCTGTAGATGCTCCACCTCTTCATACAGCAGCGAGTAGAGGGCGGGCGTGCCCTCGATGCGCCTCTCCTTCAGCCCCTCCATATAGCCGCGCAGGATGCTCAACGGCGTGCGCAGGTCATGGGCCAAGTCGGCGGTCATCTGCTTGCGCAGTTGGCTGGCGCGGGCCAGGTCTGCGCTCATCTGGTTGAACGAGCGAGCCAGCTCGCCGATCTCGTCATCGGAGCGCACCGGCACCTGTTGGTGCAGGTCTCCGGCGGCCATGGCTTTGGTCGCTGCCGTCAGCTCACGCACCGGGCTTGCCAGCGTATTCGCCAGCAAACCGCCCAGCAGCAGGGCAATCAGCAAGGTCGCGAGCGCGCCGGGAATGACCGCGACCACCACCCGTCTGAGGAAGGCCGCCTCCAGACGCTCGGCCTGGCCTAGCCCGCCTCTGGGCCTGGGCCGGAAAAGCACATAGCCGGCTGTCTGGCCGTCTACCGTGATGGGGGTGCTATCGGCCAACTCTTGGGGGGAGACGGGATAGCCCGGCGGATGCTCCCGGTCGCCAAAGATGATCAGCCCATTGGCATCCATCACCAATGCGTTGCGGCTGTAGAAGGCCAACGCGCGGTTGGCAGCAAAGGCCTGGCCTAACCCTTCCCAGGAGCCGCGCAGGCGGTAGTAGCTCTCCAAGGCATCTATGTAGAGCGCCTGCTCCCGCTCGGAGAGGAAACGGTCAAACTCAGCCCGCGTCCGGTAGCCCACCAGGAGAGCAAATAAGAGCACGCCAATGACGCCGACAGCAAAAAAGGCAAGGGTGAGCTTCCAGGCCAGCGAGCGCATGGGCAGCCGCTACCCTTTCCGGCTATGCGCCGGCCAGCCGTTGCGACGCGAAACGATAGCCCATGCCATAGACCGTCTCGATGTATTTGGGGTGTTTGGGGTCCGGCTCGATCTTGGTGCGCAGGTTGCGAATGTGCACGTCAATCGTCCGCTCATAGCCTTCATAGCTGTCGCCGCTCATCCGGTCCAGCAGGTCGAGGCGGGAAAAGACCTGGCCCGGCGCGGCCATGAGCGCGGCCAGCAACTCGAACTCGGATTTGGTCAGGTCCACATACCGCTCGCCCACCTGGACGGTGTAGCTGCTGCGGTCGAGGACAATATCGGCGGCGCGCAGCACCTCCGGCTCGCTGGCGGCCTTCTGCATCCGGCGCAGCACGGCCCGCACGCGCGCAAGCAATTCGCGCACGTTGAAGGGCTTGGTCACATAGTCGTCGGCCCCTAGCTCCAGCCCCAAAATCTTGTCCTCATCCTCCACTTTGGCCGTCAGCATGATCACCGGCGTCTCCGCCTCTTTGCTGTAGAGGCGCATGAAGTCATAGCCGCCCACCTCCGGCATCATCAGGTCGAGGATGATCAAGTCCGGCTTTTCATGGCGGGCGACATAGAGCGCCTCGCGGCCATCGGCTGCCTCCACGACCCGATAGCCCTCTTGCTCCAGGTAGACGCGGATCATCTTGCGTAGCTTGGCTTCGTCGTCAACGACCAGAATGGTCTGAGTCATGGCGCGTGCCCTATCCCATTCGCCGTCACGATGGCCGGCGGCTTTGGGCTGGTCGCCCGGCGCGGCGTGACGCTTCTGCCTCTATGGCCGGTTCTGTAGCGGCGGTATCCTTACTGCAGGTTCCTGTTGCAACTGGATGATATTGTAACAGGCAATTCTTTACCGATTGTTAAGATGTGGCGTAGCTTTTATGTGATTAGCGGGCAGCATCGTCCATGCGCTCGGCAGCCGGCTCTGTAGCTGCGGTATCCTTACCGCAGGTTCCTGTAGGACCCGTGCGACCGGCGGTAGGGATACCGCCGCTACGATGCTACTGCCGGTGTGACGCATCGGCTGCGTGGACTCAGCTCCGCAGCTTGCCTCCTGTGGCCTTCTCCACGCCGGCCACGATCCGCCTGCGCAGGGCAGCGACCTCCTGCTCCGAAAGGCTACGCTCGGTGCTCTGGTAGGTCAGCCGGTAGGCCAGCGACTTATGTCCTGGGGCCAGCGGCTCGCCCCGGTAGACATCGAAGATCTCCACGGCGACCAGGCGCTCGTCCGCTGCGGCGCGGATTGCGTCCTCGATGGCGCGAGCGGTGACCTCCTCGGCGACCTCAAAGGCCAAGTCCTCCACCACCGGCGGGTAGGGGCTGATGGGCGGCATGGGGTCCACGCGCCAATGGGGCTTAACCAGCGCATCAACCCAGAGGTCGGCCAGGCAGACCCGCACCGCGGGCAGGCCATAGGCCGCGCGCACCTGGGGGTGCAACTCGCCCAGGATGCCGGCGGGCCGTCCCTCCACCACCAGCTCGGCGCAGCGGGGGCCAAAGGTCTCTGTATCGGGCCGGGCGCGGAACTCGATGCCGGCGGGCTTGAAGCCGAGCCGGTCCAATAGCGTCTCCACCACGCCCTTGAGGTCGAAGAAATCCATCGGCTCGTCATCGCCGTCCGGGTTGTAGAAGCTTGCGGGCCGGCGGGGGCCACAGAGCAAGATAGAGACCCGGCGCTCCTCCTTGGGCAGCACGCCGTCCCCCTCTTCCGGCAGGTAGACGCGCCCGACCTCGAAGATCGCCAGCCGGTCGGTATAGCGCAGGTTGCGCGCCAGATTTTCCAGCGCGCCGACCAACATCGAGCGGCGCATGACCCGGCGCTCCGGCGCGCTGGGGTTCGCCAGCTCGATAAAGGGCGCTTGCCTGTTGCCGGCAATGCCGCGCAGCTTGTAGTGCTCCTCCGGTGTGGTGAGCGTCCGGCTAATGGTCTCTTGCAGGCCGGCGCGCACCAGAATATCGCGCACCTGCTCCTCGGTCTCTAGAACAGCGTTGGTGCGCTGGGTGGGTAGCTCTTCGTCCATCAGCGTCGTGCCCACCTGCTCATAGCCAATGATGCGCGCCACCTCCTCGGTCAAGTCGGCGGGGATCTGGATGTCCAGCCGATACCAGGGAGGCGTGCATTCCAACAGCGGCTCATGCTCCTGGCGAGCCAGCGCAAAGGTGGCCGAGGGCGGCGCGGCCGGAGAGACATTCTCCACCCGCCGGACGCCGATGTCCAGCCGGCGCAGGGCCGCTGCAACCTCGAACAGCTCCACCGGCATCCCCAACAGGCGGCGCATGTCGCTCTCAGTCGTGTAGACCACCGGCTGCTCCTGGGGAACCGGGTAGACGTCCACCTGGCCCGGTACGATGCGCCCGCCGGCATAGAGACGCATCAGCTCGGCCGCGCGGCGGGCGGCCAGGTCATTGAGCCGGGAGGGCACCCCGCGCGCAAAGCGATAGCTGGCCTCGCTCGGCAGCCGCAGCTTTTGGGAGGTGCGCCGGTTGTTGATGCCCTCGAAAGTGGCCGATTCCAGCAAGACATGGCGGGTGGCGGCGCTGACCTCGCTCTCCTGGCCGCCCATCACACCGGCAATGGCGATGGAGCCGGCCCGGTCCGCGATCATCAGCATCGAATCGTCCAGTTCCCGCTCCACATCGTCCAGCGTGGTGAACTTCTCGCCCGCTGCGGCTCGGCGCACAATGATGGTCGGCTTGGTCTCGCCTACCCGCTGCGCCCGCGCCTTGAGGATGTCATAGTCGAAGGCGTGGAGCGGCTGGCCCCACTCCAGCATGACATAATTGGTGATGTCCACAATATTGTTGATGGGCCGCATCCCCGCCTTGCGCAGCCGCTCCTGCATCCACTTGGGCGACTCGCCGACGGTGACATCCAGGATGAGCGTTGCGGTGTAGCGGTTGCAGAGCGCCGGCTCCTCGATCTCCACGGCGGCATAATCGCCGGCCTGGTCATTGCCGGATGGCGACCACTCGTCAGCAGGCAGATGGAGGGGCGCGCCGGTCAGCGCCGCCACCTCGCGCGCCATGCCGATGATGCTGAGACAGCGGGCCATGTCGGTCGTCAGCTCCACCTCCAGCACGGTATCGCCCAGATAGTCGCGCAGGGGCATCCCCACCGGTGCGTCCTCCGGCAGCAGGAGAATCCCCTCATGCTCCTCGCTCAAGCCTAGCTCGCGCTCCGAGCAGACCATGCCCGCCGACTCCACCCCACGGATTTTGGTGGGTTTGAGCGGCTTGAAGGGGCGCGCCTCGCTGTAAGCGTCTACCAAGGTAGCTCCGGCGCGGGCGAAGGCTACCTTGAGCGTGGGCAGCGAGCCGTCGGCGAGGCGCATTCCCCGGTAGACAAAGAGGTTGGGCGCGCCGGTGACCACGCGCTGCGGTTCTGCCGCGCCGTAGTCCACATCCACCAGCACCAGCCGGTCGGCGTTGGGGTGGGGCAAGACTGCAACCACCTGGCCCACCCGGATGGTCTCCGGGTCCCACCAGGCGCCGATGGCCTGGACCCCTGCGACCTCCATCCCGGCCAGGGTCAACCGCTCCGCCAGCGCCTCGACCGGCAGCACAATATCCACATACTCTTTCAGCCAGGATAATGGCACCTGCATCGTTGCATCCTCAGTTGAATATTTGGCTCATATCCGGCAAATGGCTCATCCACTGAATCCATTGGATGGCATCCCTGCGGGCGCCCACAAGGAGCGCCTGCTCTCGTAAATACCCTAGTTGGCAGCACAAGCCCAGGGCATCCAGGAGGGACGCCCCTACGCTTCTGAACGATTCTAACACGGTGAAGACCCCGGCGTCGGGGCCAGACATTCATAGACCAGGTCATGCACCAGCGCACGCCATTGGCCCCAGCCACGGCGGTCG
>DATLZJ010000723.1:0-3946 GCA_035574055.1 Caldilineaceae bacterium | reverse complement strand
CTGAGCTATTGGTTGCAACGCGACTCGTTTCGCTTCTATATCCATCCGGCCAAGGAGATTGACAGGCTGGTGCAGCGCAACGGGTTGCAGCCACGCTATGCGCACTGCACCAGCCGTTGGCAGGTCGTCGTCTATGGCCGCTAGACGGCCGAGCCATGGCGCGGCCGCCATATCACCATATAAGTAAGTATGAATATATAAAGTATGAATGAAGTATGAATGAAGTCGCAAGCAGATTCGCTTAAGGAGAAATGAGTCGTGACGTCGGCAGGAGTTCTCAACCCAGATCGTCCGCTGGCGCTTGGCTTGCGCGCCAACTGGCGCCAGTTCACCCTACTTGTGCTGATCAATGGCTTTGTCGGCGGCATGGTGGGTCTGGAGCGCACCGTCGTGCCGCTCATCGCCGAGCAGGAGTTTGGGTTGGTCTCGCGCACTGTCATCCTCAGCTTTATCCTCAGCTTTGGCGTGGTGAAAGCCTTCAGCAACTTGGTGACCGGCGGCCTCAGCGACCGGCTAGGGCGCAAGCCGCTCTTGGTTGCCGGCTGGTTGGCGGCGCTGCCCGCGCCGCTGATCATCATGTGGGCGCCCAGTTGGGGATGGATCGTGCTGGCGAATGTGCTGATAGGCATCAGCCAGGGACTGTGTTGGTCTACCACAATCATCATGAAGATTGACCTGGTAGGGCCGAAGCGACGGGGCTTGGCGATGGGTCTCAACGAGTTTGCCGGCTATGTAGCCCTGTCGCTTGTGGCCCTGGCGACCGGTTATTTGGCAGCGGCCTATGGGTTGCGGCCACAGCCCTTCCTTATAGGCGTTGCCCTGGCGCTGGCCGGCCTGGTCTTCTCTGCCTGGTTCGTGCGTGAGACGCGCCCCTACGCCCGGCAAGAAGGTCGGCTCCAGGGCGCTAGTGAAGGCGGTCGCGGCAGACCCGCGCGGCTGGTGGATGTCTTGCTTGCGACCGGCAGGGATCGCGCGCTTTTTTCCGCCAGCCAGGCTGGTCTGGTCAACAACCTCAATGATGGCATGGTCTGGGGCCTGTTACCCCTGTTCTTGGCCGGCGCCGGTCTGAGAGTGGCGCAAATTGGGATGGTCGCAGCGGTCTATCCGGGCGTCTGGGGGGTGTGCCAAATTGTGACAGGCGCGCTCAGCGATCGGCTGGGCCGCAAGTGGATGATCGCGGTCGGGCTTTGGGTTCAGGCCGTCGGCATCGTATCGGTTGTGCTGGTAGACGGCTTTGTCTTCTGGTTCTTGGCCGCTGCGCTGATGGGGCTAGGAACGGCGCTCGTCTATCCGACCTTGTTGGCTGCGGTCGGCGATGTCGCGCGGCCAGAGAGACGCGGCGCGACGGTTGGCGTCTATCGCTTCTGGCGAGATGGAGGATACGCCATCGGCGCGCTGCTTGCAGGCGCGCTGGCGGATACCATCGGCATCTCAGGGACCATTCTGGTGATCGGCGCGCTCACGGCGCTTTCCGGCTTGATTGTCGCCGGTGTCATGGCCGAGACCCTGCCGGACGCACAGCGCCTTGACGCGGTTGCGATCCCAAAGGCGAGTTGACAGCGTTTTGGAGGCTGTGTACAATGGCACTGGCTGGTGGAGACGCTAGCGGCCCACCTGTGTTCACGGGTTGTCTTCTTTCCGGTCGCGGCCCTTGCACAGCGCAGACATGTTGAACCCAACATTGCCCGAGTGGGAGGGTTGGCAGGAGATTTCTCTACGCCTGGGCTAAATTATCCGTATGCCAAGGATTGCAGAGCACAAGGATTGAGTGCGTCTGTCCCCATCTCAGGGCGCTTCACCCACGCTCTTATTCTCTGAATGACTTCATCCACATCACTCATCAGGAGGATCCTGCCATGCAGAAGCAGCGACTCACGCTCTGGCTCACCGGACTGACAGTCGCGGTGCTGGTCCTCGCAGGCTGCGCCCCTCGTGCGTTTAGCGGGAAAACCGCTGCCCAGGCGACCGGCGATGACCTTGTCGTGGATATGCCCGCACTGGTCATAGACATTGACGCCAGCGGCCAGCCCAGCGTAGGCAATATTCCGTTGAGCCAATTGGGCGCGACCTTTGCGCCGGGGATGCTCGATACCCTGGTCGTTCCCGCCGAAACGGTTAGCTTCCTGACCGAAAGCAACATCCAACACATCCAGATTGACAACAGCCCCACTGGTCTGCTGCTTCTGGTCAACGGCCAGCCCATTCCCTCCCTGCGCTGGGACGGTGAGACCTTGAGCAACACGGGCCAACTCATCAACGAACTGGGCGCGGGCGTTCCGGTTCTGGAGAAATTCCTCCCGCTGTTGAGCAACCTCGGTATCGGCGTCATCGTGCGCTTCCCGTTGGCGCAAGGCGCGGAGCCGATCCCGACTTACATTGAGGGCGGCGAGGCGGCCATGGCCGCCAGGGCTGCACAGGAGGCATTCCTGGAGCAAGTCGGCGATACACCGCCCACCATTCGTCTGCCCGTTTTCTATGATGCCGACGGCGGCTGGCGCGTGGGCGACCTGACCGACGCCGAGTGGACCAACCTGACGGGTATCCCCTTCCAGGCGGCTCGCCTTCAGCCTGAGATGGTCCAGAGTTTGATCAACGCCGGCATCACTGAGATTTCTCTCTACACGGATCCGGCCGGTATTCACCTGAGCATCAACGGGCGTGAGTTGCCGTACATCGGTTGGGCGGATGGCGAGATCAACCACCTGCTGACGCTGGCAGAGCAGATGGGGCTGTGGCAAACGCTGGCCGACCAAGGCATGAACATGGGCGAGATCGTCGGCATGGTCGAAAGTCTGCTGCCGATTGTGCAGTCTACCTCGACCGATATTGATGTCTACCTGCCGGGCAGCGTGGCGGCCAGCCAGTAAGCAGGCCGCGCCGTCGAGGCTGCCGGTTTGGGAGTTGGCATCCATCGCCTAGCAGCCGGGAAGGCAGGGCGGGGAAGAGAGACCCACCCAAGACAGCTCAAAGTAGTACTCGATTGAATGGGCGGCGCCGATGCGCATCGGCGCCGCTTTTTGTTTTCCTGCCTTCTTGCGCATCCACAGCCTAGCCGGATGACCAGGTGCAAGACAGGCGAAATTGCTTGCTAGGAGTCGTCGGTTTGGCTGTTCACAGCTAGTTCTATACCGGATAGACTTGGCGCCATGACAGAGATTGCTGCCGGCCCAAGCCGGGCCGAAGCCATAACCGGAGTCAACATGGCGCTGAAGCTCAATCGGCTCATCCTTCTGCTGGCCCTGATCCTTGCGACGACAACGGTAGCCGGTTGCGGCGCATCCTCATCTGAGCATCCAGCCGGCGCTGGCGAGCATTCTGTCGTCATGGCTGACGCCGGAGCGATGCCGGCGAGCGTGCGCGCCGCGCCCCAGGTTGTGCAGGAAGCCTATCGCTTTGCCGCCGCCAACCAGGACGCCCTAGAGCAGATCCCCTGCTACTGTGGCTGCGGCGGCATGGGCCATACCTCCAACTACGCCTGTTTTTGGCAGCCGGATGGCCGGGTAGATGAGCATGCGCTGGGCTGTGGCATCTGCGTGGACATTGCCCAGGATGTGCGGCGCGGCTTAGCGCAGGGCATCCCGCTCGACCGTATCCGCGCGCAGATTGACGCCGACTACAGCCGCTTCGGCCCGCCGACCGATACGCCCGCCGTCGCGGCTGCCTCTCAATAAACCGGTGATCCCCATGCAGACTCAACCGTTCGAGTGGGGTCCACTGCCACACCAGGGCAGACTGCCAAGAGTCGCTGCTTGGCTGCTGGCCCTGGCGGTTGCGGCTGTGGCCGCGCGCCAGTTTGTGCTGGATTGGCAGCACATCCGGGACCTGGGTCCGGTAGAGCTGCGGCTGGCCGCTGGGCTGCCCGAGACGGGCGGCTGGCAGGGCGGCCCGTTGCGGGTCGCCAGCGGCCGCACCGTCCGGCTGACGGTTGAGTCTATCGCCGGCACGC
>DATLZJ010000722.1:0-3489 GCA_035574055.1 Caldilineaceae bacterium | reverse complement strand
CGCCAGAACCACAGGGTCCCAATTCCACGCCTGCCAGAGATCGTGGGGCGCCAGCGGCGCGCCCGCGTGCGCCCAGACCGGACGCGCCGGCCAGAGCAGCATCAAGGCGAGTAGCAAAACGCAAAGCAGCTTCATAGCTAGACCCACTCGCATACTTCCAGGAACAGTGTCTGAATACCGGTTAACAGGATCAGCACTGTGTAGAAACCGTTGAGCCAGGTTCCGGTGAAAGACATAAACCCGCCGGGATCGTCCGGCCAGCGGGCAGTTTGGCTCCGGATGCGCCGCCAGCGCCGGTATGCGCCGATGCCGAAAACTAGGGTGGCTGCGGCTGAGATCACCGTTAAGACCACGGTGACCAGAAGGATCACACCCATGCCGAAGACGGTGACCGCCCCCAATCCCGCCAGACATCCGAATTCTCCCAAGACATACACAATCAGAAAGTAAATGCTATGGATGACCGGCCCTGAGAGAAAGCCGCCCCACAGGGTTAGCCTATCTCGTCTACCGGAACGGTTGCGCTCAAGGGCAGGTTGTTCCACAGTCATCATGGCTCCTCGGTAATCACACCTTGCCAGATTCCAACCTCGCTAGCTCACATGCACATTTAGATCGCATCATTTAGATCGCATAAGGTGAGACATAGACTGTGCCTGCCAGGATCAACCAAAAGGCCACCGCCGCATACCAGTAGAGCGCGCCGATGTCTACGGCGATATGCTCGCGGGCCGAATAGCGCCCAAACCACGACCAAATCTGGATAAAGAGGTTCTGGCCCAAACCGCCGAGCAGAATCGCCATGAGAAAGATCACCAACGTCCAGTAGAGCGAGCCATAGGCATTGAGCGTATGGTCAAAAGGAAGCTGGCTCAGGTCGTAGTAGAGCACCCCCACTGCAATAGCTCCCAACAGAAAGGCCAACCCCAAGGTGATGCGCAGGCCCACCAGATCGCCATCTGAGATGCGCCGGTTGGCCCAGGACATGGCGCCTGCGGCGCCGGCTACTGCCAGCGCGCCGACAATGGGCAGCGCCAGCCCAGGCAGGGGGAGATTGTCGAGCGGCCAGACTGGATGCTGGAGCCGGATATAGAAGTAGCTGAACACAAAAAGGGCCGTGGCCATGGCGATCAGGAGGATCAGCAGAACCATAGACCAGCGGGTCACGACCGGGCTGCCGTTGGGGTAGACAGGAATCTTGTGCTTATCCTCAAATTCCCGCTCGGCCTCGGTAAACTCAACACGGTCCGGCCAGTGCCAGCCCACCAACCCAATGATGGTAGTGAGCAGCCCGCCCAACACCAGAATGCGGAGCGTGAAAATCTCCGCCGCAAACATGATGATCACCCCAACGGCTGTCACTGGCGGCCAGATCGAGGGGCCGGAAACGCGGAAGACTTCGGTTGGCCTGGCCTCCAACTCGGAGGTCGTCAGCGCGGCTCGCCAGGTGAGAGGCCAGCCTGCCAGGTCCCGCAACATGCGCTTCACCGACTCATCGCCCTCATGAATGCTCTCCTGCTCCCAAAGCGGATGCCGACTCTGGACGATGGGCAACTCGGCAAAGCCGTAGCTGGGAGGGGGCAAGGCCGTCCCCCACTCTAGCGAATCTGCTTTCCACGGGTTTGGCTTGGCTGTTTCACGGCGGCGCAGGCTGTAGAAGAGGTTGACAATAAAGACCAGGACTCCCAACGCCAAGATGAACGCGCCGATGGTCGAGATGAGATTGTAGATGTCCCAACCTAACCCTGCCTTGTAGGTATAGACCCGCCGCGGCATCCCCAGCAGACCCACGAAGTGCATAGGAAAGAAGGTGATGTGAAACCCTACAAAGAACAGCCAAAAGTGCCATTTGCCCAGCGTTTCACTGAGCCGCCTGGCTGAGAAGAGCGGGATCCAATAGTAGATCGCAGCGAACATGGGAAAGGTGACGCCGCCGATGAGTACGTAATGGAAATGGGCGACGACGAAGTAGGAATCATGCACCTGCCAGTCGAAGGGAACGACGCCGACCATCACACCGCTGATCCCGCCAAGCACGAAGGTGATGAGAAAGCCGATAATAAAGAGGAAGGCGGTCGTCCAGAGCGGCTTGCCGTCCAAGATCGTGGTGATCCAGGCGATCACCTGGATACCGGACGGGATGGCGATCATGATGGAGGCGACTGAAAAGAAGGCCATCGCCACCTGGGGTACGCCGGCAGTGAACATATGATGGACCCAGAGGGCGAAGCTGAGGAAAGCGGTCGCCACCAGCGAGATCACCACATAGTTGTAGCCGATGAGCGGCCGGCGTGCGAAGACCGGCACGATCATAGAGACAAAGCCGGCAGCCGGAATAAACTGGATGTAGACCTCCGGATGCCCGAAGATCCAGAAGAGGTGCTGCCACAGCAACACACTGCCGCCGGCCAGGGGGTCGAAGAACTGGGTGTCCAGCTTGCGGTCCAGCTCCAACAGCAGGCTGGCGATCAGCAGGGTGGTGAAGGCAAAGAGGATGGCGACGGCTGTCACCAGGTAGGCCCAGGCGAAGATCGGCATACGCCCGATGGTCATCCCTGGCGCGCGCATCCGTGCAATGGCAATGACAATCTCAACCCCGGCGGCGATAGCTGCGACCTCGGCAACGCCCAACCCCAGCAGCCAGAAGTCGAGAGCCAACCCCGGCGAATAGCGGTCGCTGCTCAAGGGCACATAGGCAAACCAACTGGCATCGGGGACGGCGCCGAAGAGAAAACTGGAGTAAAAGAGGATACCCCCCAGGATGAAGGTAAAAAAGCTAAACTGGCCCAGACGTGGAAAGGGCATCTCGCGGTTGCCCAGGATGAAGGGCAGGATAAAGATCGCGAATCCTTCGAGCATGGGCACGGCGAAGAGGTACATCATGGTCGAGCCGTGCATGGTGAACAGCTCGTTGTAGGTGTCGGGACCAAGAAAGGTATTGTCGGGCCGGATGAGCTGGACGCGGATCAACAAGGCATTGATGCCGCCTAGCAAAAAGAAGGCAAATGCCGTGCCCATGATCCGGCTGCCGAGGGCATCGTTTTGCAGCGCCCGAAACCAGCCGATGAAGCCGGGAGGGTCCGCCCAAATCTTTTCCAGCCGCTCATTGACCGGCTCGGTCGGCGCGATGACTCTGGAGCGCTCCCGCCCCCACACGCGCTGTGCCCCACGCTGCTCGCGGACGGGCGCCTGTGGGGTTGTTGGATCGGATGAGCCTCTTGCATCCAAGTCTACCGTCATGCTCTCCCCTCGAATCGTGGTCCGGTCAATGGTCTGGATGTGGGTCAGCGTGTTTGCTGTGGATTCTCGGTCTACGGCCCGCCGGCTCTATTCCAGTGTCGCCAGATATGCCAGCAACGCCTGCAAGTCGGTGCCGGTCAGGTCGGTAGGCGGCATGAGACTCCCGGGCTTGATATGCTGCGGATCCGTGATCCAGCCGGCCAGATTGCCACGATTGTTGGCGACGGATCCCGCAGCCAGGGTGCGGCG
>DATLZJ010000721.1:0-4164 GCA_035574055.1 Caldilineaceae bacterium | reverse complement strand
CCACCGTCTTCAAGTCGCCCTGTTCCAGCGCCGCCACTGTCTGTAAAACCCGCTCATTTTCCGCTACCACATGGCGGCAGCGCCGGTAAATAACCGGGTCCAGCAATGCCTTGTGGGCCTCAAGCTGCTCGCTGGAGACATCGCGCAGGGCGCGGATGCCGGGCAAAACTGTTTGCAGCCGCGCCACCCCCGCTTCACACTGGCTGCGCCGCTCGTTGTAGGCGCTCCCGGCCAGCGAACGGCTGGCCTTGGTGTTGCCGATGACCAGCGCCGCCTGGCCGGGAAAAGGGATCAGCCGGTACTCCAGGCTGCGACAATCAATCAGCAGCGCGTGCCCTTCCTGGCCCAACACGCTGATGAACTGGTCCATGATGCCACAGTTGACGCCCACAAAGTGGTTCTCGGCGCGCTGGGCAGCCTGGGCGATCTCGACGCCGCTCAACGCTTGGGTCAGCCCCGACGCGCCCAAAAAGGCCATCGCGGTGGCGATCTCCAGCGCCGCCGAACTGCTCAACCCGCTGGCGCGCGGTACATTGCCGCTGATCACCCCATCGAAGCCCTGCAAGGTCAGCCCCTTCTCGGCCAACACCCACGCAACCCCTTGGACATAGTTGGTCCAAAGCATCTCTCGGTTATAGGCCAGGTGATCCAGGTCGAACTCGTACCAGTCGTCGTACTCCAGCGAGTAGACGCGCACCCGGCGGTCGGCGCGTGGGCGCAGGGCAATGCGAATGTCGCGGCGCAGCGCCACAGGCAGCACAAAGCCGTCGTTGTAGTCGGTATGCTCGCCGATGAGGTTGACCCGCCCCGGCCCGACGGCCAGCAGGGTCGGGGCTGCCTCAAAGCGGCGGCGGAATTCTTCAGTCAGGGTTTGGGTGCGTTGCTCTGTGGCGTTGGTCATAGCTCGGTACCACTCTCTGGTGAGACTCTCTGGTTCAATGCTCTGGATTGGAGGATGGTTCAGGCGGCGGAACGGCTGGCGCAGCCCGAGGTTGTGCGGCTTGCAAGAGCGCATAGAGGTTGAGATTGCCCTCTTTGCCGTCGGCCCGGTAATGCTCGACGAGCGCCAGCCCTGCCGCCTCGGCCAATGCGGTTAGCTCGGCCAGGTCTATCTGGTGGACAAAGCGCAGAGCGTAGCCGCCTTGCGCCCAGGGCAGCAGCGCGTCGCCCGGCTCGACCTGGGTCTCGTCAATGCCTACCTCGGCCCAGGAGACTTGTTTGGCGACAAAGCGCTCGCTGGTGAGAAACTGCCAGGCGGAGAGGACCAGCAGCCCATCCGGCGCCAGCAGCCCGGCCATCTCGCGCACGGCTGCCGCCCGCAAATCAAAACCCGGCAGGTGCTGGAGCGTCGCCAGGCAGGCCACTATATCAAAGTAGTGGTCAAAGCGGCGGTCGCCATTGAGCGCCGCGCTCCAGCCGGCTTCGGCCAGGTCAGCCTGGACAAAGCGCGCCTGTACGTGGGGCAATCCGGCGCAGTGGGCGCGGGCCAAGGCCAGCAGCGCCGGATTTGCATCCAGCCCCACATAGTCCACCGGCGTGCCGCGGCTGGCTAAGATGCAGGCCAGCCGTCCGTTGCCGCAGCCGATATCGGCGACGCGCAGGGGGCGCTGCGCGTCGCCGTGGGGCAGCAGAGCCAGCAGGCGGCGCTGGCCGGGCGGCCAGGCGCGGCGGGTCTGGTCAAACGGTTCGACCACAGTATCATAAAAGCGCCGGTTGAGCGCCAGCAGCCGCCGGCGAGTCTCCGGGTCGTAAGGTCGGCGTAGGCCCATTGGGGCTATGGTATACTAGGCTGCACAGATGTGCAATTGGCGTGGCTCTGATCGCTATGGGGCGGCTGCCGGTTTCAGGCGGTAAAGAGGGGAGAGATGGCTGAAAGCAGCGGTGTATCCAGAACGCGGTACGGCGGAGGCCATTTTGTATGCCTTAGAGCACGCCGGCCCGCTAATTTTTGAGCCAGGCGAGCTAGACGCGATCCTGGCGGAAATCCAGCAGATGCGTGACAGAGGTTACGAGGAGCATCGTTCCAAAGTAGATGAAACGCGTTCTTACTCCTGACGAAATCCCCTTAGAGGTTATCGAAAAGACTGCCGACTGGCAGCGCAGGCGGGCTAGCTTTGACCCTGCGCCCCACAGCGCCCAGCTCTATGCCATCTTCCAAGCCATTCTGCGGACGCCGGAGGCCGAGTGGTCGCCCACCAGCAGCCTGCGCGCCATTCTGGGCCGCTATCCCAAAGAGGGCCGCGGCTTCTATTCTAAGCCCGACCTGATCGCCGGCTACCGCCATCTCGTCGCCGAGGGCGATCTGGAGCCGGACCCAGTGCTCATGCAGCGCATCCAGATGAAGCCCATGCGCACCCAGAGCGGCGTCGCGCCCGTCACGGTGCTGACCGCGCCCGCCGGCTGCCCCGGCAAGTGCATCTTCTGCCCCGACGACTGGCGCATGCCCAAGAGCTATATCTACGACGAGCCGGGCTGCCAGCGGGCCGAGCGGGACGGCTTCGACCCCTACCGGCAGACCCTGGGCCGCATCCGCGCCTTCGAGAGCATCGGCCATGACGCCAGCAAGGTCGAGCTGCTCATCCTCGGCGGCACCTGGAGCGCGTACAGCCGCGATTACCGAGAGTGGTTTGTGCGCCGCTGTCTGGATGCCATGAACCAGGCGGGGGACCCGACCCTGGGCGACGCAGCGACGGTGGAGGAAGCCCAGGCATACAATGTGAGCGCCGCCCACCGTAACGTGGGGCTGGTGGTGGAGACCCGGCCCGACTGGGTGACGCCAGAGGAGATCCGCCACCTGCGCCGGCTGGGCGTGACCAAGGTGCAGATCGGCGTGCAGAGCCTGGACGATGAGATTCTGGCGCTCAACAAGCGGGGCCATGATGTGGCCGCCGTGCGCCGGGCGCTAGGGCTGCTGCGCACGGCGGGCTTCAAGCTCCATCTCCACTGGATGCCCAATTTATTCGGCGCGACGCCGGAGAGCGACCGGGCCGACTTTGCCCGCTTCTTCGACGACCCGGCCATCCGCCCCGACGAGCTGAAGATTTACCCCTGCTCGCTGATCGCCGGAACCGAGCTGTACCGGTATTGGCAGGAGGGGCGCTACCAGCCCTATACGCTGGATGAGCTGGTGGCGCTGCTGGCCGACATCAAGCCCACCATCCCGCCCTATACGCGCATCAACCGCCTCTTCCGGGATATCCCGGCCCACCATATTCAGGCGGGCGTCAAGGCCAGCAACCTGCGCGAGGTGGTGCAACAGGAGCTGGCCCGCCGCGGCGAGCGCTGCGGCTGTATCCGCTGCCGGGAAGTGAAGCGGCGGCGGGTAGCGGCCCATGAGGTAGATCTGCGCGTCTACAGCTATGACACGGACCTGACCCGTGAACACTTCCTACACTTTGTGACCAACCGCGCTCACCCAGAGCCGGGGCTGATCGCGGGCTTCCTACGCTTGAGCCTGCCCCGTGCCCCGCGCGTCGGCAGCCGCGCCTTCCTCGACGAGATTGCCGACAGCGCGTTGATCCGCGAGGTGCATGTCTACGGTCCGGCGTTAAGCATCGGCGCGGAGAGCGATGACGGCCAGGCCCAGCACAGCGGCCTGGGCAGCCAGCTCATCGCCGCGGCGCGCCGGATCAGCAAAGAGGCCGGCTTCCGGCGCATCAGCGTCATCGCCGCCACCGGCACCCGCGCCTACTACGCCGCCCGCGGCTTCGAGCAGGGCGAGCTGTATATGAGCGGGGATGTATAGCTACAACAAGGAAAGTCCGTAATGTTCTGGCGTTGAAGGCATGATCATTTTGGCCGGGGTGATGCACCAGACGCCGTTTATTTCGGCACAAGCGTGACCGTCCTGCACCAAGAGAAGGCATCCGTCACCTTCCCATGGAGGCGAGTCACGGCAATGGCACACGCCTCTGCTGCTCCCAGTTCAAAGACAGTGGCGCCGCGCGCCACAGCCTTGGCTGTCCAAGTCTGGACTTCGCCGGTACAGAAGTGCTGTGAATGTCCGGTAGCCTGAGCGCCGGTGGTCTCCTGGGTAATGGTGACATCAAGTCGTACCTGCTCACCCGCAGTACAGTGAATACGGCCGGCAGCCGTGACATGGCGGTAATTGAGGCTAATCTTGAGTGTAGACTCAATATCGGGCGAAATGAAGCGTGTAATAAT
>DATLZJ010000720.1:0-2809 GCA_035574055.1 Caldilineaceae bacterium | reverse complement strand
GACTGCGGCTTAGGATGCTGCGATTGCCCGCGCGCAGCTCCAGCCGCATATCCACCACCTCGACGGGCGGCAGCTCGGCGTAAAGCACGGGCGACGCAGAGGCCGCCGGCTGCGCCTGGGGCGCGGGCGCCGGTCGAGAAGTTGCCGGCAGGGCAGTGGGCACAGCCCGTGCGGCATCCGTATCCGCCCTGCCGCTCCAATGGCCCATCACCCGCCGCGGCATCGAGAGCAGCGTCATCTCCCCCTGCTCGGCGGCGTAGTAGGCGTCCAGGCTAGGCGTGGCGCTGCCGTAGATAACCACCCCGCCCACCAGCTCGGCCAGCTTGCCCGCCACCCGCCGCGCGTCATACATGGCCTTGAAGGAGCCCCAGACCTCGGCATCCTGCTTATAGGATGGCTCATGCTCCTCGTCCAGCACGATCAGCCCCAGCCGCGCCAGCGGCGCAAAGAGCGCGCTGCGCGGCCCCACCACCACATCAAACTCCCCATCCCGTAGCTTGCGCCACACGTCATAACGCTCGCCTGCGCTCAACCCCGAATGGATCACGGTCACACGGTTGGGGAAACGACCGGCAAAGCGGGCGACCGTTTGCGGGGTCAAGGCAATCTCCGGCACCAGCACAATCGCCTGACGGCCATAGGCCAAGGTATCGGCGATGGCGCGCAGGTAAATCTCGGTCTTGCCGCTGCCGGTGACGCCGTGGATCAAAAACTTAGCGGCTGCCCCGCGCCCGCCGGCGCGCTCCGGGTGGCGCAGGCGGGCCAGCCCTTCGCTGCGGATCGTCTCCCAAACCTGGGCCTGCTCGCCGGTCAGCGGCGGCGGCAGCGTGCGGGCATAGGTGCGACCGGCCAGCGGGTCACGGAAGCGCACCACCTCGTTCAGCTCTACCAATCCGGCCCGCTGCAAGGCGCGCAACGTCGCCAGGTCGGTGTTGACCTTGGCATATAGCTCGCTCTTCCAGAGCGGCGCTTCTGCCGCGCGCAGCGCGCTGAGGATGGGCAGGTACTTGTCCACCCCGCGCAGCTCATAGAGCGCCTGGCGCGCCTCGTCGGGCGTCACGGCCAAGCGCACGCGCTCGCCTTCCAGGTGCAGCAAGCCCTTCTCGGCCAACGTTTTGACCGGCCCCGGACTTGCCAGCTTGAGCGCTGCTTGCAGCTCGTCTAGCGTGGGTGCAGCGCCGGGCCGGGCCAGCAAGTAGGCCAGCACCCGGCTGCCGTGGGTGTCACGGCCCAGGCGAGCCAGCGCCGCATCATCCGGTAGGGCGCCGCCGGCCCAGGCGATTTGCAGCTCGCGCTTGGCGCGCACCCGGCCTGCCCCTTCCTCCCGCTCCAACAGGCCGGGCGGGAGAAAGAGCTTGACGGCCTCGACCAGGGGCGCGACATAGGTATGGGCGATCCAGGCGGCCAGCTCCAGTTGCGCCGGCGTCAACACCGGCTCGCTGCGCGCCAGCCGTTTGATGGGCTTGGTGGGCACCGGCGCAGCGTCGCTCAACCCCAGGACAAACCCCTGGACCTCGCGCGCGCCGAAGGGCGCCCAAACCAGATGGCCGGGCTGGAGGACATGCTCTAGCTCAGGGGGCAGGTGATAGTGAAAGGTCTGGAAGCCTGCGCCCGGCTCCTCGCCCGGCCCCTCCGGCAGAGCAGCAAGAGGGTCAACCGGCGGGTCGTCCGGCGGAGGCGCGTCGGCATGGCGGGCGCTAAAGGAGCGCCGGATCGGGACATTGACAATGACTTCGGCAAAGCGCATGGGCAGAGTGGTGCGCGGGCTAGACAGCAGCCCTAGCCGCGAGTGCCATAGAGCGACTCTTGGCTGAAGCCAAAGGCAAACGCCGCCACCGCGGGCAGGGCCGCGGCTACAATGTTGAGCGCAGGGTTGATGCCCAGAAACGCGTAAACAACCGCCACCAGAATGTAACCCACCGCGCCGACAATGGTCGGGATGATCGGCAACATCAGCCCGCGCAAGCCATATTTCCGGTCAAAGAGGCCGTGGTCCAAGCGCGTGTGCAGCCTCATGGTATACAGCGCGCCGGCCGAACCGCCCAGCGCGCCGGCGGCCATCACCCCGATCAGGGCGGCAATGTTCTGGACGGCAAAGGAGTCGCTGGCCGCGCTGAACCAGTGGATGATCGCGCTTTCCATGGAAACCTGATAGATGTAACGCGCCATAAAGACCAGCAGCGCCAGCACCAGCCACGAGGATAGGTACAGCCGCAACCGGTCCCGGTAATGGTCCGACCAGAGCCGCGCCTGGCGCACCCGTTGGACAATGGTGCGCACCTGTTGCATGTAATACTCGACCTCTGCCGAGCGCATTGGGTCGCTCTGGAGGATCGAGTAGGCTTTGTCCAGCAGGTGGCGGGCGCGTTCACTGGATTCATGCCCGACCGGCAGCAGGCTGCCGATCTCACTGTGCAGCGTCGCGATCTCCCGGTTGAGACTGTCCACGTCCAGCGTAGACATGCGCGGCAGGAGCGTCGAGCGTTTCTTGCCGTTGATCACTACCGACATGGCGCTGACGGAACGGCCCAGTTCATCACCCGCGCTGCTCTCCTCGCTGGAAGGGAAGGCGAAGGGGGGCGGCGGCTCGCTAGGCTGTCCCGGTGTGGCGCTGAAATCCTGCCAATTCCACTTCTCCGGCGTATTCGCCCAACGGGTCTGCTCGTCGGGCGGGTCCAGCCGCGGCGTGGGCGGCAGTTGCGGCGGTGTGGGCCGGCTCGGCGGCGCGGGCTGGATAGAGCTTTCCTGGTTGCGGCGGTAGGCATCGTATTGCTGCTCCAGCCCATAGAGCCGCTCATTGCGCCGGCCA
>DATLZJ010000719.1:0-3619 GCA_035574055.1 Caldilineaceae bacterium | reverse complement strand
AACCGCCGGTGACATGCCGGCGACAGAGTTGTCTCGATTAGTGGGCATAGGAGCGAGAGACAACAGACTGAGCAGAGTTACCCGGATGGCGCAGGCGGCTCAATCGGCTGTCTCCCGGCTCCAGCGTAGCCGTGGTGAATTCTCGGCGCTAGTTCTCGACCGCGATCTCGACCCGCAGGTTGACGCCCTCGGAAGCGTTGAGGCCGAGCATCGTCTGGGTGGCCTCGCCTCGCGCCATCTTGAACTCACCGGTGCCGCCCGTGATGGCCCGTGCGATGGCGACGCCCACATCCGCCAGCTCATAGCCCTGGGTCACAATCGTCTCCGCGCCCGGCTCATTGCCCAGTTGGAAGAACTGGGTCGAGAAGACCCACACGCCCTCGGTGGCATGGCCGGCGTCGTTGATCATGTACCCTTGACAAATCCACTCGCCGATGACCTTTTCCGGGTATTCGGGCGAGCCATCAGGGTTGACGCCGTCGGCGCCGTTGAGAGTGCCATACTCGTAGAGGTAGCCGCGAGTGATGAAGCTGGCGCCGTCGGCGGGCAGCCCATCCTCATAGACCCGGTCCTGGTCAAAGATGAAGCGGGTCATATCCTCCGAGACATCAAACCGCAGGACCTTCGGCTCCGCTTCCTCGCCGGCGGTATAGGCATTAGCGAGGCTGGAGCTTGCCACCGGCACGACGCCGGTGCAGCCACTGAGCATCACGACGAGTACGGCCAGCACTGCAAACAGCTTGCGTTGGAACAACATGGGTAGTCTCCTTTCTGAACTTGTTCTTGAACTTGCCGTTTTCTTTGTCTCGTTCCTGTCTTGCTACGGCTTGGCTGTAGCATAAGGGGCGGGCGTTGGCCCATCGTCGGCGCAACCGTCCGCCAGCGCGTCCTTTGCACATCCAGTTGAAACTTGAGGAATGGACGGGGAGAGCGAGCGAGTGAACGCCGCCCGCGCTTGCGTCTGCCAGGGCGAGAGGTTACAATCCCCAGATAGTCAGGGACTTCATGCTGCGCATGATCTCCCGGCAGCGTTTTTCCCCCTCCATGCCTGGAGAACCGCCGAGAACTTATCTAGTTGCCTTGCCTGCCGATCCTGGCCGCGCCCTTGACGTGACAGCCCGCGATACCCTGCTCGCCCTCCATGAGATCACCAAAACCTTTCCCGGCGTGCGCGCCGTGGATGGCGTCTCGTTGACCCTGGCGCGCGGCGAGGTGCATGGGCTGGTCGGCGAGAACGGCGCAGGCAAATCCACCCTGATCAAGATCCTGGCGGGCGCTATTCCCAAGGACGGCGGGGAAATCCGCCTGGCCGGGCAGCCGGTGGAGATCCGCAGCGCCCAGGATGCGGCGCGGCTGGGGCTGGCCTTCATCCATCAAGAGCTGGCGCTGGTCCCCTACTTCGACGCTGCCGAAAACATCTTTTTGGGCCGGCCCTATCCCAAGAGCCGGCTGGGCGGCATTGACCGCCGCGGTCTCCGTCGCCAGGCGGCCGCGATCCTGGCCCAGTTGGGCGCGACGCTGCCGGTGGATGTGCCGGTCTCCCGGCTCAGCCCAGGCCAGCAGACCATGGTCTCGGTCGCGCGTGGCTTTGCCGCCGACGCCCGGCTGGTGGTGTTGGACGAGCCGACGGCGGCGCTGACAGACCATGAGATCCACCACCTCTTTACCGCCATCCGCGCCCTGGCCGCACGGGGCGTCACGGTCGTCTATGTCTCCCACCGGCTCCAGGAGATCTTCGACCTGACCGACCGGGTGACGGTCATGCGCAATGGCCGGGTGGTCGCCTCCCAGCCCACAGGCGAGCTGGACGAGCGCATGTTGGTGCAGTTGATGACCGGGCGCGCGGTGGAGGCCATTTTCCCCCCGCGCCCGGCGCACGCCGGCGAGCCGCTGCTCACAGTCCAGGGCTTGAGCGGGAGCTACCTGCGCGAGGTCTCGTTTATCCTTCACCGCGGGGAAGTGCTGGGCATCGCCGGTCTGGTCGGCGCAGGGCGGTCGGAGCTGCTGCGGATGCTCTACGGCGCGGCGCCCGTGACCGGCGGCGTCTGTGTACTGCATGGACGAGGAGCGCTGCGCCCACGGTCGCCGGCAGAGGCCGTGCGCGCCGGGCTGGCGTTGGTGCCCGAGGAGCGGCGCACCCAGGGGCTGCTGCTGCGCCGCCCGGTCTTCGAGAACATCACCCTCAGCCACCTGGCCCGCTATGCGCGCAGCGGCGTCTTTCTGGACCGGCGGCGCGAGCGGGATGTTGCGACCACCTTAGGGCGGCGCTTGGCGCTGCGCGCCGCATCGCCCCGCCAGCCGGTCGGCCAGCTTTCTGGAGGGAACCAGCAGAAGGTGGTCTTTGCCCGCGGGCTGGCAGGCGATGCCCAGGTGCTGATGCTGGACGAGCCGACGCGGGGCATTGATGTGGGGGCCAAACAGGAGCTATACCAGTTGATCCGCCAGCTCGCCGCCCAGGGGGCCGGTATCCTGCTGGTCTCGTCGGAGCTGCCGGAGCTGTTGGGGCTGGCCGACCGGCTGCTGGTGCTCCACGAAGGACGGCAGACAGCCCTGCTCAACGCCGGAGAAGTAGACGAGGAGACGCTTTTGCGCTATTGTTACGGGCTACAAGGCCACACGCCTGGGAGCGCCTAGAGAACGAACCCGATGACCGTCCAGACCGATACCGAGACCCCGCCGGCCCGCCCGCTGGAGGCGGCGCGGCCGCGAACACAGCTAGCCGGCTGGCTGCGCAGCTACGGCACCTTTCTTGGCCTGGTGCTGATGGTCGTGGCCTTTTCGCTGCTGCGCCCTGATGCCTTCTTGAGCTTCAACAACCTGCGCAATATCGTCGAGCAGGTGGCGATCCTCGGCATTGTGGCGACGACCATGACCATCGTCATGGTGGTGGGCGATTTTGACCTGTCGGTGGGCGCGCTGGCGAGCCTTTGTGGGGTGGTTGTGGCCGACCTGCTGATCCGCGAGGCAGGGCTGGGGCCGAGCATCGCCGTCGCGTTGGGCGTGGGCGCAGCCGCCGGGTTGCTCAACGGGCTGCTGGTCGCCTATGCCGGGCTGTCGGCCTTTGTGGCGACGCTGGCGACCATGACCGCCTACCGGGGGCTGTCGCTCTGGTACACCGACGGCGCCACCCTCTTTTCCGGCATGGACGAAGCCTTCCGGCCCATCGGCCAGGGGATGACCGGCCCCATTCCCAACTCGGTGCTGATCCTGGCGGCTGTCGTCATCGCCGCCTGGTTTGTGCTGGAGCAGACGACCTTTGGCCGCCGGCTCTATGCCGTGGGGGGCAACGCCGAAGCCTCCTACCTGGCCGGGCTGAATGTGCGCCGCTTGCGGCTGCTGGCCTTTGTCTGCTCCGGGCTGGGCGCGGCGCTGGCTGGGATCGTGCTGACCAGCCGCCTCTTTTCGGCCCACCCGACGGCAGGCGAGCCGCTGATGCTGAACTCGATTGCCGCCGTCTTTCTGGGCATGACTATGTTCCGCGAGGGAGAGGCCCACGTACCGGGCACCCTGGCCGGCGTGCTCCTGCTCGGCGTGATGAACAACGGGCTGAACATGCTCCATGTCAATTCCTATCTGCAAGCTGTGCTCACCGGCGCGATCATTATTCTGGCCGTGCTGG
>DATLZJ010000718.1:0-4396 GCA_035574055.1 Caldilineaceae bacterium | reverse complement strand
GCCGATGTTGGGGCCTTCCGGCGTCTCAATGGGACAGATGCGCCCGTAGTGGCTGAAGTGGACGTCGCGCACATCAAAGCCGGCGCGCTCACGGCGCAGACCGCCCGGCCCCAGCGCGCTTAGGCGGCGCTTGTGGGTCAGCTCGGCCAGCGGGTTGGTCTGGTCCATGAACTGGCTCAACTGGCTGCCGCCGAAGAACTCGCGCGTCGCCGCCACCACCGGCCGGATATTGATCAGGCTCAGCGGCGTCACCTGCTCCGGGTCGCGAATAGACATGCGCTCGCGCACGACCCGCTCCATTCGCAACAGACCGATGCGGAGCTGGTTTTGGATCAGCTCGCCCACCGTCTTCACCCGGCGGTTGCCCAGATGGTCAATATCATCCGGCCGCGCCGAGCTGTTGTTGATGTCAATGATGCGCTTGATCACCGCCACCAGGTCTTCGGTGGTCAGGATGCGCGTCTCCAGCGGCGTGTTCAGGTGCAGCCGGCGGTTCAGCTTATAGCGCCCCACCTTGCCCAGGTCATAGCGCCGGGGCTGGAAGAACAGGTTTTGCAGGAAGCTGTTGGCGTTGTCCAGCGTAGGCGGGTCGCCAGGGCGCAGCTTCTTATAGAACTCCAGCAGCGCATCGTCCACCCCCTGCTTGCTGTTGGTGGTTGGGTTGCTGGTCGAGTCACGCTCCAGCGTTGACTCAATATAGGGATGATCCAGGTTGGTGTCTACATCGGCAAACAGCGCGCGAATCTCGTCGTCGGTGCCGAAGCCGACGGCGCGCAACAAGATGGTGACCGGCAGCTTGCGCTTGCGGTCTACCTTGACGCTAATAATGTCCCGCTTGCTGGTCTCGAACTCCAGCCAGGCGCCGCGGCTGGGGATCAGCTTGGCCCCGGCCAAATCGCGGCCGGTGCTGCGGTCCTCCTCTACCGTGAAGTAGACGCCCGGCGAGCGAATGAGCTGGCTGACGACAACACGCTCGCTCCCATTAATAATAAAGGTAGCGGAGTCGGTCATCAGCGGGAAGTCTCCCATAAAGACTTCCTGCTCGCTGATCTCCCCAGTGTCCCGGTTTACCAGCTTCACATTGACCCAAAGGGGCGCGGCGAAGGTGATATCACGCTCCCGGCACTCGTCTTCCGGGTATTTCGGCTCGCCGAAATAGAAGTCGCCAAAATGTAGCTCCAGATTCTTGTTAAAGCTCACAATCGGCGAAATTTCGGCGAACAGTTCACGCAGGCCCTCGGTCTTAAACCACTCGAAACTGCGCAACTGCACCTCGGTCAGGCGAGGCAGATCCAAGATGGTCGGCGTGCGAGCGTAGGACTTGCGCGCCGTTCGCACCCCCCGCACCTCAGCGTTGGTACCATTCCAGGATAGGCTCATTTAGCACTCAGCTCCTTACCACATCCTTGCAGCTACATCTGTACAGCAATGATTTGTACAGGAACAACGGACAAAGCCCCTCAAAATTCCCAATATCAAAGCCTCTCAATATCACGCCTCTCGATATCACGCCTCTCGATAAAGTCAACTCTGGGGGAAGTCAACTCTAGAGGAAACCAACTTTGGAGAACGATGCTCGACAAAGACAACCTCAATCGCATCTGACTCAATCGCATCTGAAACAGCATCTGAAACAATATCTGTTTGGAACGAAATCGGTTTTGAACGGTAATGCTCCTGCCAAAGACGCCTACATGCCGGCAGGTGCGGCCAGGGCAGCCGGGGCGAAAGACCCTCTCAAGGGACTTACCAGAAACTCAAGCACGACGACAGGCTGACAAATAGCAATAAGACACCATGATAGATAGAACCTAAGTGGCGGCGTCGCCCCTTAAATCCCTACCTACTACAAGGTGTCTTGGTATATCAGCACAAATGCAAGCTACAAAGGGATGTACCCTGGGATGTACCTGAGCCTGATTGCCGTCTTCGCCCCGTGCCCTGCCGGTCTCTGCAAAAAGAATCAGGTGCCTTCCTGGGTCGAGATCACTCCTATCTCGTCGCCCCCCACGTTGGCGCCTGATCGCCTGATGCCTCCTCAACCATCGGTTCAACCACCGGTTAATTGGCTCAACAAGCGGTAGATTGTTGGTCGCTCTGCTGCGCTCTGCATTGGATGCCTCGTTGCCAGCGCTGCTCTTGTGCATCACACAGCCATAACGCGACTTATAACTCTACCACACGACGCAGCCAATGTCAAATCCGATTTTGCAGGTTTGCCCACTATACCATAACCGGGGTGGGAGACTGTAAGCGCCATTGCATTATGCCAACTTGATTCCTTGTGGGTAGGTGTGACTGTAAGGTTAGGACATGTAGGACCTGTAGGGTTGCCGCTAAGGTTAGCGTCTCGTGAGTTACCGCACCGCCATTGCCCTCCCCCTGTTGCCAGGAATAGATGTCGCCGGGATAGAGATCGCCAGGAATAGGTCGCCAGGAACGAGGCCAACGCCCTGTTGAGGGTTTCTTGATCTTATGACGACAAAATAACCCAATTGGTTATCCCAACCCATCGCCCGTTTAACCAAAGTTGGGGGTGGACACGATTTTGGAAATCCACTATAATGTGGGACGCAATGGGGCAAAGTGGGGCGCCCAACCGAAATCTGGCGATACTTGAGGAGGGAAGTGGGGAGGCGCGGCCGGCCTACCGGCGGTCCAGCCCGGCCAAGCCACCCCCCCGGCGCCACGCTGGGCCTTCCCGCTTAGGCCGGGGCTGATCTGCGAGGCAGCCGGCCCAACAACAGCGGCATCACAGCAGCAAGCTCTAGACCGGTTCGACCGGCCCCGGCTCCGCCGGGCCGTTACACAAGGGTATGGAACGGGCAGCGTGTTCCTGGGCGAATTCTCCCACACTCTAGACAGCAAGGGCCGCCTGACGATCCCGGCCAAGTTCCGGGACCAACTGGCCCGGGGGCTGGTCGTGACCCGCAGCCCCCTAGAACGCTGTCTCTTGGTGATGCCGATTGCCAAGTGGGAGGAAGTGGCGGCAAAGATCAACGCCCTACCGCTGGCCGACCCTCGCTCCGCCCTCCTGCGCCGGGCCATCTTCAGCGCCGCCGAAGACTTCCGGCCCGACCGGCAGGGGCGCATCCTGATCAGCCAGCGGCTGCGCGACTACGCCCAGATCGACACCGACGTCATCATCGCCGGGGTCAATACCTTCCTAGAGCTATGGAACCCGGAGCTGTGGAACGACAAGGTGCTAAAACAGTTGGAGAGCGGCGCAGTCGACGCGGAGCTTTTCGCCGCGCTGAACGTCTGATCTGGTTGAGCAGACTCTTGCCGCTAGCCCGGCGAGAGGGATGATTTGTACGTCTGATGGAGGTTGAGCCAAACGCCGCCCTTCGGCACATCCCCGTGTTGTTGGACGAAACGGTGGATGGGTTGGGGGTGAAGCCGGGCAGCCTGGTGATTGACGGCACCCTCGGCGGCGGCGGGCATACCGCCCGCATCCTAGAGCGGTCGGCGCCCAACGGTCGAGTCCTGGGGCTGGATGCAGACCCGGCAGCCGTCGAACGGGTGGCTGCTCGCCTGGCCGGCGCTGTGAGCGCCGGGCGGCTGGTCATCGTCCAGGCCAATTTCGGGGAAATGCAGACCGTCGCCGAGGCCCACGGCTTTACCCAGGTGGACGGTATTCTGTTGGACCTGGGGGTGAGCAGCTTTCAGTTGGAGACGCCCGACCGAGGCTTTTCCCTGATGCACTCCGGCCCGCTGGACATGCGCTTCGACCCACAGCAGCCCATCAGCGCCGCCGACATCGTCAACCGCTGGCCGGAGCATGAACTGGCCGACCTTATCTATCAGTATGGAGAGGAGCGACACAGCCGGCGCATCGCCCGCTTCCTGGTGGCCCATCGGCCCATCGAGACGACCGACCAACTGGCGCGGCTAGTGGCCCAGGCGGTCCGGAAGGTCCAGGGCAAGGGAGAGCGCATTCATCCCGCCACCCGTACCTTCCAGGCGTTGCGGATCGCGGTCAACCAGGAGCTAGCCCAGTTGGCGCGTGTGCTGCCCCAAGCCCTTCAGCTCTTGCGACCGGGCGGCCGTTTGGCAGTGATCAGCTTTCACAGCCTGGAAGACCGCATTGTCAAGCAGTGGATGCAGGCCGAGGCCAGCGACTTTATTCCCGATCGTCTCCACCCCTTCGGCGGTGTGGCGCGGACGCCGACGTTGCGAGTGGTGACGGCCAAACCCGTGACTCCATCATCTGCGGAAATCGAGCGGAACCCGCGCAGCCGCTCGGCCAAATTGAGGATCGCCGAACGCATCTAGGAAAGGATTGCTATGCACCAGCCTAGCTCGTCGTTCACCCACTCGTCCAGGTTGCGAGTGGCGCCCACCTCGGCGGCTGCCGGCATGGCCTCAGGAATCTCAGCCGGCGTCACAGCCCTCC
>DATLZJ010000717.1:0-7619 GCA_035574055.1 Caldilineaceae bacterium | reverse complement strand
TGGGCCGGCACGAAGGTCAGACCGGCGGGATGGAGCCGCGCGCCCATCAGGCCCAGGCCCCGCCGCGGCCACCATACCTCGCTCCAGACTTGTTCCAGGCCGAGGGTCAGGTGGGGCCGCGCGATATAGCCGAGGACAGTGGCGAGCGCCTGGGCCGCGGCGCGCGTCGCCGTGCTGGAGCGCAGCAGGCTATCGTCGAAGGGCAGGCCCTCGGTCTCCAGCGCCTCGGTCACCTTAAAGCCGCGCAGGTTTTCCGGCGCCAGCACTGCCACCGTCCAGTCGGGGTGCTCCGGCAGCCAGCGGCGCAGACTCTTGACCAGAACCTCCACCTCCTGTTCGGGCGTCATCGCCCGCTCGAAGAAATAGTGGGGCAGCTCGCCGGCAGGTGGGTTGGGCTGCGGGTCGCCCAGCGGCGTTTCGTCAATCAGCGGCGGCGCCAGCGCCCGCTCGCGCGGCAGGTGAGGATGGCGCGTGCGCGACCACTCGATCAGGTAATTGGCTAGATCGATGATAGGCCGGGCGCTCCGGCCTGAGTTGGGCAAGTCGCGCGCTTGGACGGTGGGGTCGGCCACAAAATCGAGCAAAAACTGAGGGTTGGCGCTGGTAAAGGTGGTGTTGATGGCCTGGTTGGGGTCGCCGACTCGCACCCAATTGCCGTGGCGCTCGGTCAGCTTGCGCAGCATCTGCTCCTGGAGGCGGCTGCTGTCCTGGGCTTCATCTTCCAACACATAGGGCCAGCGGTCCTGAAGGCGGGCCAGAAAGTCCGGGGCCGCGTCGAGCGCGCGCAGCGCCAGCGCGATCAGATCGTCGAAGTCCACCGCGCCGCGCACCAACAGGCTGCGCTGGTAGTCGGCATAGATGTGGATGCCAAACTCCAGCAGGGGCCAGCTTCCCGACTGCCGGCGGAGCGCACCGTGGAGGGTGTGCGGCTCAACGCCATAGTCCTTGGCAACCCGGATGAAGTTATTGGCCAGCTCGATGGCGTCTTCTTGCACCGTGCGCTCGATGGCGCGGTAGTTGTGCAAATAGTCGGGCTGAATAAAGGGGGCCAGGAAGTCGGGATTGGTGCGCAAGTAGGCCAAGACGGCATCGCGCTTGATGTCGTTGGCGGTGCGCTCGTCAATGATCTCAAAGCCCTCGCTTAACCCGACCAGGGCAGGACGCTCGCGCACAATATCATGGGCCAGGCCGTGGAGGGTGCGGACGCGATAGCCCACGCCGGAGAGCAGCCCCCGGTCCTCGCGCAGAAAGCGAGCGATGCGGTTGCGGAAGTTCTCGACTGCGCTGTTGGTGCAGGTGACGATGAGCACCTCGCGGTCGTCGAGGTTGCCCTCGGCGGCGAGCCGCTCGACCAGGCGGGCGGCCAGCAGGCTGAGGGTAAAGGTCTTGCCGCTGCCGGGCACCGCGGTGATACCCATGCGACCGCCGCTATATTCCAGGACACGGGCCTGGGCCGGGCGGGGAACAAAAGGGAGGCTGCTCATCGGCCCAGGATTTGCACACCGCTGGCGGTGGCTTCAGCGACCCATCCTTCGACCAGGCCGCCGCCCGGCGGGGCATAGCGGATGCGCCACCAGGTAAGGTTATCGGCGACGGCGCGACCGCCCAAAATCTCCATAGACTCGCCCGGCAGCACTTGGGCAATGACGTCGCCCTCAGGCTTGCCCAGATAGCCGGGCACAGCGCGGATATTAACCCGGCTGGAGGTGATATTGCGGACCAGGTCGCCCGGCGCGTAGAGGCCGCCCTCCTCGATCACTATCCCTTCTTCGGCCTCATCGCCGGATGGCTGCTGCGCCTCCGGCGTCGGCGTCACTGGGGGCGGCGCCCAGGCCACGCGGTCATCCTGAAGGTCGGCTAGGTTGATGCGGGTGACGCCGGTCGCCATCACCACGCCGCCGCAGCTCACCATGCTGATCAGCAGGAAACCGGCCACAAAGCCGGGCCAGAAGAGCGAACGCGCCCGCCGCCGGGCTATGCTGTCCGTCGCCGGCGTCTCGGCCGGCTGGGGCGCGGCGGGCGACGCGGAGGTAGGGATTCGATTCGGTTGGGTGAGCCGGTCAGACTTTGTGATAGGGTCAGCCATAGGCAGGTCAGTCGTCTACGGTCCATGCCCGCCTATTCCGGATGAACCGAATGGGCAGACAAAAAATGCCAACCATTTGCCGATGCATCTGGCTGGCATTTTAGAGGCGAATGGGCTTACCGGCAAGCGCAGGTGAGTCGCCTCCGCCTTACCTTGCCAGACCGGATTCAGGCGAGGTAGATTGGGCGAGCGCCGGCTCATCCAGCCCATCCAGCACGCGCAGGACGCCCACCGCGCGACCCTTGGCATCCATGCTGCTGTGCTGGAGCAGCACATTGCAGGCGCGGCCATCCTCCAGCTTGAGCACCATCTTGACATCCCGGTGCAGCTCGACCATGGTCTTGCCGGCGTTCAGCTTATTGGCATAGTAGGTAATTCGATAGGGAAAGGCGGCGTGGTTGTCGTTCATCTTGACGATCTGCACCTCGTCGAAGACGGCCACCGGTTCTTGCTTATTGGGCATGTAGAGCATTGCTTTCATCGGGCGCTCCTCGGTTATGGTCATGCGCTCGCCCGCTGACCTATCTACCAAAGCATATTTACCAAAGAAGACGGTCAGCGCAGGCAAATTGGCGCGCATCATTGTAGCAAAGCGGACCCCGTTGGACAAACCGGTCAAGGTATTTATTCCATCGGGTATCGCAGTCCCCACTGGGCGCGGATGGCGTCGAGCGTCTCCATGATCGCCAGCGTCTCGTCCAGGGGCATAATGTCGCTCTCGAGTTTACCGGCGCGCAGGCAGCGATGCACCTCGTCGGCCTCGTAGTTGTAGCCGTTGCCCTCGTAGGGGACCTCGCGCTGCTCCGGCGGCTGGCCGGGCCGGTCAATGGTCATGGTCGTCGGGTACCACCAGCGGGGATGGATGCGGATCCAGCCCTCGGCGCCCATGATGATCGCTTCGTTGGGGCTGCGGGTGCCGATGGCGGTATGGAGCACCGCTAGTTGGCCGCGGGGGTAGCCGAAGACCATCGCCCCTTGCTCGTCTACGCCGGTTTTGCCCAGCTCGGCCAGCGACACAACCTGGTTGGGGCGGCCCAGCACCATAAAGGCCAGCGAGACCGGATAGACGCCTACATCCAGCAGCGCGCCCCCACCCATATTAGGGTCAAAGAGGCGGCTGGCCGGGTTGAACTTGGTACGAAAGCCAAAGTCCGCCGTCACCATGCGCACCTCGCCGATGGCCTGCTCGGCCAGGAGCCGGCGCAGCTCGACCATGAGCGGCATAAAGCGGGTCCACATGGCCTCCATGAGAAAGACGCCCTTGCGCCGCGCCAGGGCAATCGCCGCGCGCGCCTGGGCGGCGTTGATGGTAAAGGGTTTCTCACAGAGCACAGCCTTGCCTGCCTCCAGACAGAGCAGCATGTTCTCGATATGCAGGTGGTGAGGTGTGGCAATATAGACGGCATCCACCTCCGGGTCGGCGGCGACGCCTGCATAGGAGGCGTGGCGGTGGGGGGCGTTGAAGCGGTCGCCGAAGGCATCGGCGGTGGCCTGGCTGCGCGAGCCGACGGCGACCAGCCGGGCGTCGGGCAGCGCCTGCAACCCTGTGGCAAACTGGGAGGCGATATTGCCCGTCCCGAGAATGCCCCAGCGCAGTACATCAGTCATCTTGTCTCCTTCCGGCAGAGGAAGAATCAACCGCAAAGATACAGAGGACGCAAAGGACAGAGAAGGATAAAGGTACGCTTCGGCCCTTTGTCTACTAGCTGAACTGGGCAGAGGCTCTGTGTGAGCCTATTCTTCTGATTCTCCTTCTCTTTTGATTTTCGCGCTCTTTGCGCCTTTGCGGTTAATGCTTCAGGGTTGATGTTGGGTTGTTCGTTCGGCCCCATTGTGCCTGCTGGCGGGGATGTTGTCCAGATTGGGGGCCAGGTGGATCAGGGCGCGCTCGTCGGGGGCGAGGCTGCGCTGCTCGGCCTGGTAGCGGCGCATGCAGTCCAGGTCGTCCAGCGTCAGCCCATGCACCGTGCGCACAAAGATGAGGGTAAAGGGGTTTTCGGTGGGCAGCAGCGTGATATTGAACTCCTCCAGCAGCGAGCGTGTGAGGTCGCTGTCGGCGCTGCCGGAGGCGGCGGCAAAGTCAATCGTCACTCCATAGACGGCCAGCCGGTCGGCCACATCATAGTTGCCGGTGGGCTTGGCCCGGTTCCAGGCCGCCTCGACATAGCGGCGATTGGTGGGCGTCTGGGTTTGGGCGCCGGGCGCGACGGTGCGGCTGTCGGCCAGCCCCATCTCCATCGCCCGCAGGCGGCGCTCGATATCTTGCGCCTCGGCTGCGCCGCGCCAGAGCAGATGCTCAATGCTGAACTCGGTCGCCAGGGCGCGGATCAGATTGTCGCGAATGGGGTTGGCCTCTTGCAGCGTCACCGGCGCCACCGACTCGCGCACCGTCTGCCGGATGAACTCGGCAATGGTGCGGGCCTGGCTGCGACCGGCATGAGCGCCGGGCGCGGCCGGCGCGGTGCGCAGGATGCGCTGCATCTGATTGCGCCACTTGGCCGTGCCCCATAGCTTGTCGAGCCGCTCCTCGCTGCGTTGCCCCTCGACGTCCATGTGCTTGCGCAAGTAGGTCAGGCAGCGGTCCCAGAGGGGCTGGTTGAGGTGGGGCTGGTAGAGATAGCTCTGCGGAATCTCCGGCGGCGGCACAGCCGGCATCTCCGGCGGCGTCGAGAGATGGTGCAGCTCGTCCATGGCCTCGCGCAGCATGGCGTGCCAACTCCGGAGCACCGCGGCCAGTTGGGTGTAGGCGCGGGTCAACCCATCATGGGCCGCGTTTTGCAGCTCTCGGGTCAATTCTGCCTGGGCCAGGGCGATGCGCGCCCGCCGGGCCGACCGCTGGCGGTTGCGGTGAATCCGGTAGGTCGCCAGCCCGGCCAGGACAATACCCGTGGCAAAGCCGCCCAGCGCCCAGCCGTCCTCTGCCGGGTTCCAGGCGCGGCCGGCAAAGAGCAGGTAGATTAGAGAGAAGAGACCGACCAGGCCGGTGGCGACCGCGGCGCGCAGCAAGATCGCAAGCAGGCTCGGCTGCTTGGCCGCCATCTCGCGGTTGCGCACCGCCCACTCGCGCAGCGCCAGCCCCTGCTGGATGCGGGCAAGCTGGCGGGTGCTGGGCGTCGAGAAGGTTTGGAGCTTTTGCAGCGCCTCTTCCGCTTCGTGGAGCCAGCGTTGGGTTTGCTCGGCGGCGCGCATCAGCCCAGTGGGCGAACCGGCCAGCAGGTCCACCAGCCGCTTGTGCATCTTCATCAGGAGCTGCGGGTAGATGCGGTCATCGGCCTCCAGGCCGGCGGCAAAGCCCAACGTGGCGCCCGTTGCGGCCTCGGCGGCGCTGCCCGATGTCGCCAGCCCCCAGGCTTCGTCGGCCGCGGCGCTGCCCACCGCCAGGTTAAAGGTGCTGCGCACCTGGGCCAGGTGCTCGTCAAAAGCGGCGGCCCATTCGACGGGGGGAAGCCGGCGCAACTCATGGGCCGCGGCAGCAGGAAAGACAAAGCTCTCGCGCACCGACAGCGCGGCCAGCTCCTCCGGCTCACCGGCGTACAGCTCCGGCATACGCGCGGCGAGCTGGGCCAGCGCCTTGGCCTGGGAGAAGCCCATCTCGGCCAGGGTCGGGCCGGGCTGGCGGTCAATCAGCCGGGCCAGCGGGTTGGGCTGCGGCTCGTCGGGCGTATTGCGCAGCACCCACTCGCGCACCAACCGGCTCTCTTCGGTGCGGTTGACGGCATGAAGGATCTGATTGACCGGCACATAGTCGGCGGCGGCGCCGATGAGGCTATAGGGGCGCTCCTCGCCGGCATGGACGGCAAAGCCCAACTGCTCCTGAATAAAGAGGTCGCCGCTGCCCACCACCAGCGCCTCCAGCGCATTGCCTGCCAGCACGGCCAGCTCGTGGCTGTCTTGGGCCAAGCCCTGATTGCTCTTCTCCCGGTCCAGCAGGTAGATGCGGTCGAAAATGTGCTCGCCTATATACTCGGCCAGCGCCGGGCGGATGCTGCGCACCTGCGCGGCCAACGCGGCGCGGCGCGCCTCGTCCCGGCGTATCCCGGTCAACACTTCCAGCTCTTGCAGCGCGCTGTAGGCGGCGGCGTCCTCGATGCCGCGCGTCAGATCAGTCGCATAGCTGCCGGTGGCAAAGAGGCCGACCACGTTGGAGATATGGCGGCGGCCTAGCCGGGCCATCAGCCCACCCACCAACGGCCAGATCAAGGCCGAGGTCAGCGGCTCGAAGAGCGGCGCTACGACATATAGGGTGGTCTGGACAAAGGGGTCGTCGGGGGCCAGGTTGTCCTGGCGAATGGGGTCCAGGACATAGGTCTCCAGCAGGCGGGCGGCATAGTCAGCGTGGGTCAGACCGGCGGTGAAGATGTCGCTGCGTGTCGCCCGGCGCAGCCCGGTCGCCTGTGCGCCTACCCGCAGCCCCAGCCCCGGCAGCCCCGTGGCGGGCGCGCGGAACTCGTAACCCTCGTAGCCCATCGGTTCGAGCATCGGCTCGGCCATGCGCAGCAGCGCCGAGGCGCGCCGCTCCGAGGCGGTGAGCAGGGCCGCGGCTCGTTCCTCGCCTGGCGTCGGCTCGCGGCGGGCCAGCTCCAGCAACAGCCGCTCGACATAATAGGGCGTCCAGGGGGCGCCATCGCGCGGGCGGCGCAGGTAGAGCTGGGCCTGCCCATCGCCGGGGAGCAGCGGTTCGGGCAGCACCGCGCCAAAGCTGGTGATGCGGTTGAGGTCTGGGCCGGCGGCGTGCAGCGCGGCGCGCTGTTCCTGGGTGGCCAGGAAGCGGGGGGTCAGGTGAAGCAACACCTGTAACCCCCATCCCCCCAGACAGAGGATCGCGGCTCGGCTGTGGGTATAGGTGACGAGCATGGTTCGCCTCAGAAAAGCGCCTGCAAGCCGGGGCGCCTAGGAAACGGTCCGGCGCCGAAGGGATTCCAATTGTGGGACTGCCACCTGACCGATCGAGCGGTCGCTGGTCTCCAGGGTGATCTCCGGGAACGCGGCCCACTGTGGGTTCAGGTGGAACTCCTCGCGAACGGGGAAGTCCAGGTTGTTTTCATACTGGGCGCGGAACTCATCCAACCGCTCTAAGAGGGTCACCGGCAGGCCGTGGACAATCCAGACCGCGTCCATGCGGGTGGGGTCGCCGGTGGGAATCCAGCGAATATCCTCTTGGCCGACGGTGGCGGCCATGAGGATGGGGTCATCCTGGCGGCTGGTGGGCACGGCGGCCAGGCGGATATGCTCCAGGTTGGATTCGTGGAAGCTGAAGCGGTCGGCGTCCCAACGAATATAGGGGTTCAGCCGGTCGAGCCATTGATGGATGCGGTTGTCGGGCCGCTGGCGGATGCGCTCCATCTCCTCGCCCCGCTGCACCGAGATGATGTGGTTGATGTCTACGGTCTGGTGGACCCGCTCCAGCAGCGCGGCATTTTCGGCGGTCATGGCGCTCAAGTGGCCATAAATTTGCTCGGCGGAGAGTGCGCTCATACCCTGCAAGAGCTGTCCATAGAGCGGAGCCAGGCTGTTATGCCAGTCGGCGGTGGTG
>DATLZJ010000716.1:0-4796 GCA_035574055.1 Caldilineaceae bacterium | reverse complement strand
CTGCCTGTCCCGGTGGTGACGCCGCGCCATGTCCGCGAAGAGGCAGTGCAGACTCCGGAAGAGCTGGAGGACTTGACCGAGGTCATCCGTGTCTATAATCAGGTGGCGACTGGGAACTTGGAGCGGAAGCGGGAAGAGGACCGCCAGCGGATTCGCCACCTGCTCAACTTTGCCAAGCTGCCTCCGGACCTGCGCATTCTCGATGTGGGGACAGGTCTTGGGCTGTTGCCGCTCATGCTGGCCGAGGATGGGGCCGCCGCGGTGGTGGGCATTGACGTCAGCCCGGAGATGTTGGAGCAAGCCGAGTATCTACGCCTGAGCCGGCCGGGTGAAGCGAGCAGCCGGGTCAGCTTCCGCTTGGCGCCGGCCCATGCGCTGCCGTTTCGAGATGAAGGCTTTGATGCCGTGACCTGCCGATTGGTGCTCAATCACACCCGGCGACCGGAGCGCATGGTGCGCGAGATGGTGCGGGTCTTGCGTCCGGGCGGTATCCTGGTGCTCGCCGAGCTGCTGACCGCGGACAACCCGGTCAAGCGCGCCACGCAAAACGCCATCGAAGAGCGGCGCAACCCTTCCCACGTGGCCGCGCGCGGGGTGGACCAGTATAACAAGCTATTGACCGACGCCGGGCTGGTGATCGAAGCTAAGGAGATGGTCAGCTTTGAGCGTGAGCTGGAGGAGTGGCTGGCCGCTTACCAGACTGACCGCACCGACGCCGCCGTGGTGCGTGAGATGATCGAGGCCGGGCTGGAAACCGACGCCGCCGGCATCCATGCCCGCCGGCAGGGAAACACCCTCGTCTTTGAGCAGCGCATGTATTTCCTGCGGGCAGTGAAGCCTGGGCCGCGCCCAAGTTGATGCGAGCAGCCGGTAAAGTGATTGTGCAAGCGCCGGACGTGATGTCGTCCGGGTCCCGGAAGGCCAACACATAGAGGCCAAGGTCGGCGCCTAAGTCCTTGATCTCGCCACCACGAACAACGGGTTGCCCTCGGTGCTGGCGTACAGCGCCGCCTGCTCGACCGGCGCCAAGGGACGGCCCGCCGTCTGCTGTGCAAGCGCGGCGGTGTCGGCCTGATCCAGGCTTGCCAATTCCACCTCGACCAGGCGCGCGAGCACGGCCAGATAGTCCCGTTGCAAGCGTGCGCTCCGGTGCAATCCAATCATCATAGCAATCCGACAGCAGAGCGCCGCCATAGATGGCTACAGCGCGTTATAGCAGCAAACTCAATGCCGGTGGGGTCTGCAAGGTCCGTCGAGTCTGGGGACCGGTCGCCTGTGATATGTATGGTATACTATCATCCCCGGCGTAGGTATGGCCTGCGCCGGGGCGCCTGGTTGCGGGTTCAAACCCCGCTCGAGCGCGCTCGTCTGCTTGGCTGACCATCCAATCCGGCCAAGGCGGCGGGCGGCTCGAAAGATGCGAAGACGGAGGCGACATGCAGACCTTTCAGTACCATACCCCCAAGACTATTACACGCGCCCTCGACCGGGTGTTGCATACCGTGGAGAAGCCCGCCCGCTACACCGGCGGCGAGCTGAACAGCGTTGTCAAGGCGTGGGACGACCCGGCGATCCGCACGAAGGTGGCCCTGGCCTTCCCCGATATCTATGAGCTGGGCGGCAGCAACCTGGGGCTGATGATCCTCTACGACCTGATCAATCGCCGCCCCGACTTGCTGGCCGAGCGGGTCTACTGCCCCTGGCCCGACTTCGAGACGGTCATGCGCCGCGACGGCATCCCGCTCTATGGGCTGGAGACCCGCCATCCGGTCAACCAGTTCGATATTGTCGGCTTTAGCCTGCCCTACGAGCAGCTTTACACCAACGTGCTGACTATGCTCGACCTGGCCGGGCTGCCCCTGCGCGCCCAGGAGCGCACCGCGGCGCACCCACTGGTCATCGCCGGCGGCTCGGGCTGCTATAACCCGGAGCCAATGAGCGCCTTCTTCGACGCGATGGTGATCGGCGAGGGCGAGGAAGTGATTTTCGACGTGATCCGCGCCTACGAGGCTTGGCGCGCGGATGGCCCCGACGCCGCGCCGGCGATACATCCGGCCGCGCTGGCCGAGGTCGAGCCGGCGCGCGTGGCGCTGTGGGAACGGCTTGCGGCCATCCCCGGCGTCTATGTGCCTCATTTCTATGCGGTGAGCTATGCCGCCGACAGTACCATCGCTGCGATCACGCCTATCCATCCTGTCGCGCCGGCCCAGGTGCTCAAGCGTGTGGTGACGGTGCTGCCGCCGCCTGTGACCCGCTTCATCGTGCCCTTTATTGATGTGGTTCACAACCGGGCGGCCATTGAGATTATGCGGGGCTGTACCCGCGGCTGCCGCTTCTGCCAGGCGGGCATGATCTTCCGCCCGGTGCGCGAGCGCCCGGTGGACGAGGTGCTGGCCGCGGTGGACGCGATGATTGACGCCTGCGGCTTTGAGGAAGTCAGCTTTCTCAGCCTCTCCAGCTCCGACTATCGCTATGTCGAGGAGCTGGTGCGCAGCACGATAGAGCGACATGGGGCCAAGAAGCTCAGCATCGGCCTGCCCAGCCTGCGCATTGAGAGCTTCAGCGTGGACCTGATGGAGATGTTGGAGAAGGGGAGGCGGCGCTCCGGCTTCACCTTTGCGCCCGAAGCCGCCACCGACCGGCTGCGCGATGTGATCAATAAGCCCATCGCCTCCGAAGACCTGCTGCGCACCGCCGAGGAGGTCTACAAGCGCGGTTGGACGACCATCAAGATGTACTTTATGATCGGCCACCCGACCCAGACGCTGGCGGATGTCCAGGCCATCGCCGACCTGTCCAAGGAGGTGCTGGCCGTGGGCCGGCGGGTGTTGGGCAAGAAGGCCAATGTGCGCATCGGCGTCAGCACGCTGGTGCCCAAGCCTCACACCCCCTTCCAATGGGTGCCGATGGAGGAGGAGCCGGTTATCCAAGCCCAGATCGAGCTGCTCCAGCGGGAGCTGCGCGGGCCGGGCATTTACTTCTCGTGGAACAACCCGGAGGAGACGCTGGTCGAGGCATTCCTGACCCGCGGCGACCGCCGCCTCAGCGATGTGATCGAGCGGGCTTGGCGGCTGGGGGCCAAGCTGGAGGGATGGGGCGAGTGGTTCAATTTCCCGGCCTGGCAGCAAGCCTTTGATGAGCTTGGCCTGGACATGGACTGGTACGCCCGCCGCGCTCGCCCGGTGGATGAGGTGCTGCCCTGGGACCATATCTCGGCGGGGCTGAAGAAGGAGTTTCTCACCGCTGAGTATGTCCACACCTACCAGGGCGGGGTGGTGGACGACTGCCGCGAACACTGTTTTAGCTGTGGCATCCTGGGGTATTTCAAGGAGCAGCGCCGGGTCGCGCCCGACGAGGCATGGGCCTGCCCCAGCCTGGGCCGCAACAAGAAGCGTCAGCCGGTGAACATTACGCCGATCCCGCTCTACTTTAATGATGAAATGTCGCCCACGCTCACCGGCCAGTTTGCCGAGCGAGTGCCCCAGCGCCGCCATGGCACGGTCGCCAAGCGGATGGAGCCGGCGACGGCATGATGCAGGATGATAGGATGCAGGATGGGATGATACAAGATGGCCTGATGCAAGAAGAAATGATCCAGGCAGACACGCCGCTTCCGCGCCAGCGGGTGCGGCTGCTCTATGAGAAGGGAGAGGCGATCAAGTTCATCTCCCATCAAGATGAGTTCCGCCTGTGGGAGCGCACGCTGCGCCGCGCGGACCTGCCGTTGCTCTATAAGCAGGGCTTCAACCCCCAGCCCCATATCCAGTTTGCCTCACCCCTGGGTGTTGGCTTTACCGGCTTGCGTGAACCGATTGATATCGTCCTCAGCCCGCCTGTCCCGCTCGACGAGCTTCGCCGCCGGCTAAGGGCCAAGCTGCCGCCGGGGGTCGCGCTCCACGAGGTTGTGGAAGTGGCGCTGAAAAGCGAGGCGCTCCAGAACTTGCTCATTGGCGCCGACTATACCATCCGGCTCTATGCCGAGCCGGGCGAGCTGGACGGCGCGCTCCTGGAGCAGCGCATCGGCGAGCTGTTGGCGCAGAGCGCCATCTGGCGCGAGCGAGAGCGCAAGGGCCAGCCCTATCGCTACAACCTGCGCCCGTTGGTTCTGGAGCTGCGCTACGAGGGGTATGCGCCGGAGGCGGAGGAGCACCGCATCTTCCTGCGGGTTCAGCAGCGGCCCGGCGCTACCGGTCGCCCCGACGAGGTGGTGGATGCGCTTGGGCTGGACGCCTTTGCGCGCACGCTCCAGCGCACCCGGCTCTACTTTGCCGGCGACCCGGAGGACGAGGCGGTCTTTGCGGCTTACCCTGTCGTGAGCCAGGCGGAGATCTCCCAGCCGCTATCGCGCCGGCGGCGCCGCGACCGCCGCCGCGACGCCGCGCCTCGCCGGCCAACAGGACGCACGATCAGCGAGCGCGCCGCCGACGAGTTTGTCTAGACGGGTCAATCGGATAATAGCCAGGGACTACAGCCGCTATCGTTGTCGGTATAGCTCGCGCACGATGATCTGCTTCTGGATCTGGGTCGTGCCTTCGTAGATCTGATAGATCTTGGCATCCCGCATCAGCTTTTCCACCGGATACTCGCGGCTGTACCCGTTGCCGCCGAAGACCTGTACCGCATCGGTGGCGTTCTGCATGGCGGCGTCGGCGGCATAAGCTTTGGCGACCGCGGCCTCCAGGGTGTTACGGCGGCCCTGGTCCACCAGCCAGGCCGCCTTGTACGTCAGCAGCCGCGCCGCCTCCACCGCCATCGCCAGCTCCGCCAGCGTGAACTGCACCCACTGATGCTCGATC
>DATLZJ010000715.1:0-3571 GCA_035574055.1 Caldilineaceae bacterium | reverse complement strand
CAGCCCACTTGGGACTCGCTCAAGCAGATCACCGTCCCCGCCTGGTATGAAGATGGGAAGTTTGGCATCTTCATCCACTGGGGCGTCTATGCCGTGCCCGCCTTTCGCAACGAATGGTACCCGCGCAATATGTACATCCAGGGGACGCCGGAGTTCGAGCATCATGTTGCTACCTACGGGCCCCACACCGAGTTCGGCTACAAGGACTTCATCCCCTTCTTCAGAGCCGAGCAATACGACCCCCAGGCCTGGGCCGATCTCTTTCGCCGCGCCGGCGCGCGCTTTGTCGTCCCCGTGGCCGAGCATCACGACGGCTTCGCTATGTACGACTGCGCCTTCTCCCGCTGGACTGCGGTGCAGATGGGGCCAAAGCGTGACCTCATCGGCGACTTAGCCGCCGCCGTCCGCCAGGCCGGGCTAGTCTTTGGCCTCTCCAGCCACCGGGCCGAGCATTGGTGGTTTATGAATGGCGGGCGCCACTTCCCCTCGGATGTTCAAGACCCGGCCTATGCCGACTTCTATGGCCCCGCCGTGGTGCAGACCGGACGCGATGGCGCTCTGGACAGCGAGCCGTACCCCAGCCCCGAATATCTGGACGACTGGCTGGCGCGCACCTGCGAGCTGGTGGACAAATACCGCCCCCAGCTTGTCTGGTTCGACTGGTGGATCGGCCATGTCGCCTTTGAGCCGTACCTGCGCCGCTTTGCCGCCTATTACTACAACCGCGGGCTGGAGTGGGGCCAGGAAGTCGCCATCAACTACAAGCACAACGCCTTCCCCGAAGGAACCGCCATCCTCGACCTGGAGCGCGGCCAGCTCAAAGACATCCGCCCTATGCTCTGGCAGAATGATACCTCGGTTTCGAAAAATTCCTGGGGCTATGTCCACGACCAGGATTACAAGACGGTGACTAGCCTGATTCAAGACCTGGTGGATGTAGTCAGCAAACATGGCGCGCTGCTGCTCAACATCGGCCCCAAACCCGATGGAACTATCCCGGAGCCGGAGCAGGCGATCCTGCTGGAGATCGGGCGCTGGCTGGAGACCAACGGCGAAGCCATCTACGGCACGCGGCCTTGGCGCTACTACGGCGAAGGCCCTACGGAGGTGCCGGAAGGCTCCTTCACTGACACCAAACGCGCGCCCTTCACGGCAAAAGACATCCGCTTTACCGCCAAACCGGACGCGCTCTATGCCATCTGCCTCGACTGGCCGGTGGGGGAAGCCCACATCACCGCCCTCAGCAGCAACTCCGAGACGCCCGCCGAGCGGATCGCCCAGGTCCGCCTGCTGGGTCACGCCGGCGCGCTCGACTGGCGGCAGGACGCGGACGGCCTCCACATCCGGACGCCCGACCAAAAGCCTGGCGATCATGCCTACGCGTTCAAGATCACGCTCAAGAAGTAGATGGAGAACTGCCGGATAGACAGTTGATAACAGTGTGGCGTAGCGCACAGGAAGGATGCGCCGCCAACGATGGAAACCGGGATGGCTTCAACCGACCTGTGATGGTTGTTCCTGGGCAAACCGTTGCGCCCGGCGCAGGGCGAAAACGCCCAGCAGCAACGCCATCAGCGGCATAAACAGACTCCACCAAAGCGTGAGCGCCATCGGGATCGCCCCGCTCATTGCGAGCGCACCGCCCAACTGGGGCCGCCGGGGCCATCCTCTACCTCACTGGCCTAGCCATCAGCCGCCGGCGGCCCCACCAGCGAGAGGAGCCCTTCAGCGACCCACCTATCTCGCAGACCCACCCACGCCATTAACAGAGCAAAGTACAAAAACATCAGCCCCAGCGTCACCGCCACACCAGTACCCGGTGAGCGCCAGGACCAGGCCAGCCCCATGACGAGCAGGACAGCCGGGAGAAAGCCGCCGGCGATGCCAGCCCCCAGAGGGCTGCCTAACACGTCGCGCAAGGTGTTTTCGCCCGCACCCCACAGATTGTCGAGACCGACCCCCACCGCAAATACCGCCAGGGCCGCGGGGATCACCAAGAGCCACTTCTGAGAGCCAACTTGTTGGCTGGCTGGGTGCGCCATTTTTTTTCCCTGCTTTCTCCGGCGGCAGCCGGCGTCTCCTCCACTCGCTGCGCCTGTTGCGCCCACCGCCCCATCTCCCATCGCCAAATCAGGTCGGCTGGGATGCCCATCAACAAGCGCGCCAACACTTCCATCGCCGTCTCTGTTGGGGCGCGGTCGTACACCGCCCCATGCCGTTGGTGCTCCCAAAGGTCGGAGTCAATCTCCTGGCGCCGGGCCTCGCACACCGCCGCCGGGAGGCCGCGGGTATAGCAGGAAACCCAGCCCTGCACAAGATGCACCGCTACCTGAGAGAGCCATCCCGTGTTCATGCCGGCGCCCACCCCTTTGCGCTTGGCGTTGAACCGTCGCGCGCCGCCTGGGCCGCCGCCAGGGCGGCTGCGCCTGCGGCCGTCACCTGATAAAGTCGCCGCCGCGGCCGTCCCTCTTGGGCGGCGAGCAGCGGATCCTCCCAGCGACTCTCCAACAGCCCCGCCTGCTCCATCCGCTCTAGGGCCTTATAGAGGGTGCCATAGGCCGTCAGCAGCTTGGCCCCCGCCTGCTCGCGGATCTGGGAAGCGAGCAAAAAGCCGTGGAACTCAACCAATCCACGGCGGCGCAGCTCAATGCCGGCCTCAAGGATCGAAAGCTCAAGGGGGAGTAGAGCGCCTGGTTTCCGTCTCATGTAGGTATTATAGGAAGATATCTTCCCGTTGCCAAGAGGGTTGTCGGGGCGTCTAGCGTAGCATCTGCGTGGCGAGCAGCCGCTCGATGAGAATCTGCGCGATCAGCAGAAGCAGCGGCAGCAGCGCGACCGACGCCAGCCGGGCGAGGGTGCCCGGCGGCCAGGGCCAGGTGGGGAGCCGGCTCACATACTCTTCCTGGCGCAAGAGCGACTCGATCTGCTTGGCGAGCGTATCCGTCGCCGCCAGGTCCACCACGCCTAGGCTGCCCTGTAGACGCTGGAAGGTCGCCTCAATGGCCTGGTGCACCTCCCGCAGCGCCAACCCTTTATCCTCGACCAAGCGGCGGTGCATACCGTAGAGGGGCCAGATAAAGGTTGACCACTCCATCGGGAATAATGCTTCACCCGAGCTATTCTCCAAAGCTGATCTCGACCATCTGGTGCCCGTCCAGCCGGGGCAAGGTGAACTCCACCCGTCCCTCCTTGACGCTGAAGGGCAGCTCTGCCCCTTGGGGCGCGGTCTTCACACGCTGCACCGGGCGATCCACCCGCACCGACAGCGGCAGATCATACAGCGGGATCACGTCTTCGATCACATCAAAGTCCATCCCCCGCCGTTCCGGAATGTAATGCAGCAGATGGAGCACCCACCGCTGCTGCGCCGCCTGCTCGTTGAGCGTCGTCAGGAGCGTGCTTGGCCCGCCGTGGCGCACCAGCGGGTCGGGCAGCAACAGGTCGAGGGCGTTGAGCAGCAGTTGCTTGCACCAGCGCGGCGCATTCTGGTTGTACTGCTTGAAGATGGGATGGGCAAAGTAGATCACCGCGCCGTTGCGCACAATCGCCGGGCCGCCGGGCGTTCCCGCCG
>DATLZJ010000714.1:0-2975 GCA_035574055.1 Caldilineaceae bacterium | reverse complement strand
GGCCAGACAGGCGAGGCCCTGGCGACTTTGCTGGAGGCGGCGCGCCTCAATACGGCTGACGCCCGCCTCTCGGCAGAACTGGGGGAGCTTTACTTGGCGCAGGGACGGCCCGAGGCGGCGCTGGCGGCTTATCGCCAGACCACCACGCTTGACCCCGGCGAAAATGCCTATTATATTCGCTTGGCGCAATTGTGGCAGTCGCAAGCCATGTTCGCCCAGGCCGAGGCCACCCTGCGCGAGGGTATCCGCCAGGCGGTACGCCCCGCCCCGCTCTATGCCGCATTGGCCGACCTGTACTTGCGCCAGGGCAAGGCGCAGGATGCCCAGGCGCTATTAGCGGATGCCCTGGCGGAGTCGGGTCACGATCCTGTCCTGGTCACCGCGATGGGCGCATATTATGAGTCGCAGGCCATTCAGGGCACCGCCGCCGACGCAGCCGCCGAAGCGTGGTACCTGGAGGCGCTGGCGCAGCAGCCCGACATGCCCGCGGTGCTGGCGGCGCTGGGCGACCATTACCTGCGTCTGGGCAAGACCGCCGAGGCGATTGCCCGCTATGAGCAGGCGCTGGAACTGGCGCCAACCGAGACAGGCTACCATGCGTCGCTGGCGGCGGCCTATGCGGCTGCCAACCGGCTGGACGAGGCGACGGCAATGCTGCAAACCGCGCTCAGGCTGGAGCCTTCGTTGCCGGAGACTTACATCAGCCTGGCGAAACTTTATCGCCAGCAAAGCCGTTTTGATGAGGCGCGCGCCCTCTACGAGCGTGGTTTGGCGGTCGCACCCACAGACGGCGCCCTGTATGTCGCCTATGGTGATTTCTTGATTGACCGAGGCGAACGGGACCTGGGTCTCCAGGTGTTGGCTCGCGCCGAGCAGGTTGCCCCTACGGTGGAAATGTTGTTGGCCCGCGCGGAGGTCTACGCCAGGCTGCGCCAGAACAATGAGGCCCTGGCCGATTTGCAGCTCGCCCGCCAGAAGGAGCCTGGCTCGCTGGAGGTGCTGCTGGCGCTCGGCGATCTCTACCGCGATATGGGCGACACCACGAATGCACAAGCGGTCTACGCTGAAGCTTCTAAGCTCAGCCCAGGCATTGCGGCGGGACGGGTGCGCCTAGCGCGCTTGTCTCGTTAGCCCCGGACGTTTCCGGCGAGGGAAGCCTGGGCAGTTCGGAATCTGGCAAGGATATAGGGTGTTGAGAGCAGGTATCTGGATCATGTGGAAGCTGACGTTTGTTGCCATCGCCGCGCTGTTGCTGTCGGCGTGTGTGCCGGTCTCGGCTGCACAAGCCTTGGAGCCTCCCGATCCCCGGCTGGCGGGGCTTTGGATTGATATGAGCATGGGGCCGGAGATTGTAAACCTCTACAACCGGGTGGCGACCGAGCAGGACATCGCACGCGCCGACCATGTGAGCATGGTGGACCTCTTGGATCGGGTCAAGACCGGACGCAGGCTGGTCGTCTTCAAGAGTGTCGTCGACGCTGAAGGCTTGGTGCCGCGGCTGGCCGACAAGATGGATATCATCGGCTACAACCTGGAGCATGGCCCGTCCAACCGGCCCGACGAGCAGGCTGACCCGGTGGGCAGTGTGCGCCGGATGCGGGCGCTGGCCGACCAGTATGGGCTGGAGCTGGCCCTCGGCCCTGACCATGCATTTGCCCTGAGCGACGGGGTGGCGATGGCCCCCTATGTGGACATCTTTGTGCTCCAGGTGCAGCGCGCCCAGACAGAGCCGGAAACGGTGCGCGAGTTTGTGCTGCCGCTGGTGCGCGACCTGCGCCAGGTGAATCCCAGCCTGGAGATCAGCGTCCAGATTCGCACCGAGGGCGATGTCAAGGCGCTGGCTGATTTGCTGGCCTCTTTGGAGCCGGAGTTGGATGGCGTCTCCATCTTGACGAGCCAGCAGACGGTGCCGGTCGCCGAGGCGTTGGTCGGTCGCCTGCGGGCGCCGGTGCAGGAGATGCCCTCCCCGCTGCCCCAGAGCACACCGGCCAAGAGCGATGCGCAAATGGCGGTTTTAGAGACGCCTACGCCGGCCATGCGCCGCTCTGCCGCGGCGACGCCCGCGCCTCCGGCGGTCGCCCCGGTGGCAGAGGATAGCACCCTGGCGCTGCGTACCTTTCTGTTGATCGCAGGTCTGGTGACTCTGGCGATCATTGCTGTCGGGCTGCTGGCGACGGTCGTCATCTATTCGCTCCAGAGCATCCGCGTCCGCTAGCGCCGGCGTTTTACCCTTCTGCCGATGAGTATCGTTCTGCTGATAGGCATCCAGTGACCAGCAAGAGCGGCGCTTCCGCTGGAGGCGCCACCAGCCTCACCGCAACCACGACGGCGGCCCTGGCCGTCGTACCACCCGCGCCGCGCGGCTGGATGCGCCTGGCCCCGGCGCTGCGCTCGCGCAACTTTCGCCTCTTTTGGCTGGGCCAGCTCATCTCTGTCACGGGCACGTCGGTGCAAGTCGTGGCCGAGGGGTGGCTGATCTACAACTTGACCCAGTCCACCTTCTGGCTGGGCATGGTGGGCTTGCTGGGCTTGCTGCCCGTGCTGCCTATCTCGCTGGTCGGCGGCCTGCTCATTGACCGGCTGCCCAGGCGCACTCTCATCCTGGCGACGCAGACAGGATTGCTGCTCCAGGCCGCCGTCTTTGGGCTGCTGGCCGCGACCGGCCAATTGCAGCTCTGGCAGATCATCGCGCTCTACTTTGTTTTTGGCGCCCTGTTGGCGATCGATCATCCGGCCCGCCGCGCCTTCTTGGTGGAGCTGGTCGAGCCGGATGATCTGGCGAGCGCGGTGGCGCTCAATGCGACGGTTTTCAACTTCTCCAGCCTCATCGGCTATATGCTGGCCGGGGTGATGATCGCGGCGGTAGGCGCAGGGCCAACCATGCTCTTCAACGCGCTGACCTATCTGGCTCCCATCACGGCCTTGCTGTTGATCCGCGTGCCCAACCGGCCAGCGGAAGCGGCTGCCGGCGACCT
>DATLZJ010000713.1:0-6127 GCA_035574055.1 Caldilineaceae bacterium | reverse complement strand
GCCGCGCATCCCGATGGCCCAGGTGCCCAGCGAGGCTAGGATGATGGAGAGGGCAGGGAGGATCGAATGCCAGATGACATCCTTGATGAAGGGCCAGCTCAAGTTCGGCACGACGCCCAGGCTATAGCCGCCGCTCAAGGGAAAGATTTTGAGGGTGAAGGCCAGCAGATAGACCAGGATCAAGCCCAACAGGTAAAAGGGCACGGCAGAGAGCGTCAACAGCGGCGCCAGGATCATGTTGAGCGCAGCCGGCGCGCGCGGCCAGGCGATCAGCGCGCCCAAGAGCGTGCCGATGCCGAAGGCCAGCAGCGTCGCCAAGAGCAGCAGCCCAATGGTCCAGGGCAGCGCGCGCATGATAATGTCAATGACCCGGCTAGGGAAGTTGGCGATAGAAACGCCAAAGTCCAGGCGGATGATGTCGCCGAGATAGCGCAGGTACTGCTTCCAGAGAGGTTGGTTCAGCCCGAACTTCTCTTCGTAGGTGGCGACCAGCCGCTCCATATCGGTCTTGCCGGCGCCGCCAAAGCTGACCGCCTGTAAGAGCTTTTCGCGAATCGGATTGACGGGGGCCAGGCGGGGCATCAGAAAGTTGAGTGTGGCGGCGACCCACATGATGATGAGGAAGACGCCGAAGCGGCGAGCCACATAGCCAATCGTCATGATGACTGCTTCTCGACCAGAATGGTGAACATGGTGAACGGACCGGCTCCGATGATACGGGAAAGCGGTCGCGATGGATGAATTATCTCTTGCCGGAAGGGGTGATCGAAGCTGGCAATGATTATACACAACGCCGGTTTAAGTCACAACTATGGTTTTTCCAGATTGTGCGATGGGCGGAGCCAGCAGTATAGTCCCGCCAGCGCAAAGCCCACCCCGCCGATCAGGCCGACGGCGAGCGGGCCGAGCAGCGGATTGGGGCTTCCCTGCACGACGAGGACCGGCAGGTTGGCGATGCCGTTGAGCGCGCCGTGGCCGATGACCGCGGGCCAGACGCTTGCCGCCCGCGCTGTCAACCAACCGAACAGTGTGCCCACGGTGAAGGTGAACCACAAGAAGAGAAGCATCCCCAGCCAGGGCGCGCCAGGATAGTCCAGCCCATAGTTGTAGCCCAGCGCCAGGATCGGCCAATGCCAGACGCCCCAGCACAGGCCCATCCAGAGCATGGCGGGCCGCCAGCCCAGGGGGAGCAACTTGGGTTGGAGATAGGCGCGCCAGCCGAATTCTTCGCCCAGGGTCGGCAGCGCATTCAGCAGGGGCGCGATCAGGATGGCCTGGAGCGTCTGGACCACCAGCAAGAGGGAGGGCGACAGGGGCAGCATCGCGCCCGTCTGGGCTGCGCTCTGCGCCAGCAAGTCGCGCAGGCGGGTCAAGCCGGGGTCAAAGTGCTGGGGAAAGAGGGTGAAGTAGACGCCCGCGCCGGCAATGACCAGCAGGGCGGGCAGGAACCAGGCGATCAGCCACCAGGGCCAGCCGGCGCGCAGGTGGGGGCGCAGGTAGAGATGCTGCCAGCCCTCGCCGGTCAGCCAGCGGGTGAGGAGGTGAGCCAGCGCCGGCGCGGGCATGTACCAGAGGGAAAGCACCAAGAAGAGGCGCAGAGGCGGGCTGCCGGTCAGCCCGCCTGTCAGCGCCAGGTAGAGCGCCGCCGAGCCGGCAATGGCGTAGGCGAATAGGAGAAACATGAGGATTCGTCTACGGTCCAGCACGGCGGGCGCCCTTGCTCTATCAATCTCTTGAGTCTATCAACAGATCAATGACGATTGGTCGGGGCAGGTCTTGTGCCTGCCCGCATCCGAGACACAGGCGCCCACCAGGGGGCGCTCCTACGAGACGGAGATATCTAGCCCGCCTGCGCCGTCTGGTCAAAGGCTACCAGAAACTCGGCGACCCGCTCTACGACAATCGCCAGCATCGCCTCGCCCTCCTCGGCGGTCGCGGCGGCCGGCTCATCGGTGTAGCCGGTGCTGGCTGCCCATTTGCCATGAATCTGGACTGTTCCGCCGGTCAGCGCCGCAAAGAGGCCCGGCGCGGCCTCCACCGGGCGGGCCTGGGCCAGCCCCTCCCGGTTGACCAGATCGGGCCGGATTGCCATGACCATAGCGGTTTCGAAGCGGCCCGCATGGCCGGGAATACGCGCCCCGGCCATCAGCCCCTTCTCGACAATCGCCGGGCGGGCGATGTCCCAGTAGGACGCGGTGGCGATGGCGACGGGATGGCCCAGGCGGTTGACAAAGTCCAGCCCGACCACCGCATTGGAGTCGGTGTTGCCGCCGTGGCCGTTGAGCACTACCAGCTTCTTAAAGCCGCTCAACACCAGCCCCTCCAGCACGTCGCGTACAGCCGCCATGTAGGTATCGCTGGCAAGCGACAGCACCCCGGCAAAAGGGCGGTGGTGATGGGAGTTGCCGAAGGTCAGCACCGGAGTCACCAGCACTTGCGCCCGGCCTGCGGCGCGTTCGGCGGCGCGACGGGCGACGGCGCCGCAGAGCAGCGTATCGGTGACAACCGGCAGGTGTGGCCCATGCTGCTCGATGGATGCCGTCGGCAGCACGGCGATGGCGGTGGGGGCGATGGCCTTGATCTGGTCGCGGGTCAGCTCTTCTAAGAGGACGGTCATGGTCTGCTCCTTGCGTGGGTGTGGTTCCTGGGATCACTCAGCGGGTTAAGACGCCGGCTTCCTGTCGTCGCACCGTGCGCCCGTTCTGCACCGCCTCATACAGCTCGGCGAAGGCCGCGCTGCCGTCGTCGGCGACCACATCCAGCGACGAGCCGGCCTCGCTGACCGGCTGGGCGCTGTCCGGGTAGATACGATGCAGCTCCTGTTTGCCGCAGCCGTAATAGGTGACTTCCCCGTTGGCGCGCGCGTAGCGATAGATGTGGCGCGGCGGCTCCACAAAGGTATAGTCCACCCGGTATTTTTCCACCGCGTCCAAATCCACCTCGATGCCCAGCCCCGGCCCTTCGGGCACGGCCATGAAGCCGCCGCGCAACTCGATGGGCGTGCGCAGCAACTGCGACTCCCAGATGTTCATGCAGGTAATGGCCGGCCACTTGGCTTGGATCAGCACCGCGCCCAGGTGCGCGGCCCAGGTTGTGGTGATGCCGGTGCCGACCAGTTGCAGCCAGAAGGGCTTGTTCGCCTCCTCCAGCACATGGGCCTGGCGAAGGATGGCCTTGGCCCCGGCGCAGACCACAAAGCCGTCACATACATCTTCGCGCAGCGCGGTCATGATCGGGGGGCTGCCGTAATGCATGGCGATGGGCCGGTCAATGCGCTTCCGAATCTGCACATTGCCTGCCACGTCTCCTTGGGGAATGGGGCTTTCAAACATCGCCACCTGCTCATAAGGCTCCAGCGTGCTGAGAAACTTGACCGCGTTGGCGGCGTTGTCGAGGGTGGCGTTGAAGTCCAGGTCCAGCACAAACTGGCTCGGCACGACCTCAAAGATTGCCTTGAGCGCGGCGTGGAGGTCATACCAGGTGCGGGCCTTGAGCTTGGCCGACATGTAGCCCTGGCGCACGGCCTCGGCGCATTGCTCAGCCCAATCTTGCGGCGGCATATCCATCGCCCACCAGGAGATCGGGCACCAGTCGCGCACCTTATTGCCCAACAGCCGGTAGACCGGAACGTCTAGCGCCTTGCCCACGGCGTCGAACAGGGCCATCTGCACCCCGGCTCCCAGGTCGTCGCGCCAGAGCAGCTCGGCGGCAGGCCGGCCCACCACCTGCGCCTCTACCCTGGCGGGCGCCTTGGCCCAGGTGTAGTTGGGGATCGTCTCTCCCCAGCCGGTGATGCCGTTGTCCAGCGTCACTTTGCAGAGCTGGGAGATGCGCCAATGGGGCAGCCAATATTGCATGTGCTGGTTGGTGTGGGGGGTGAAGGGCACATCCAGGTGGATAAACTCCAATGATTTGACCTTCATAAGCTGGGACTTTCTAGGGGTTGCGTCGCCACGCGGCGCGATTGGGAATTCGACTGCAGCAGCCGGTCATCCGTAGATGGAGCCTTATCTTACCATGAATGAATGGTACCATTGAAGGAGTGGCCGGCATGAATGTGGATGCGATGAGTGATATAATGCGGCTACTAACCGGCCTCACACCATCAGCACACCCACTGCCCGGAGCAACCATGAGCACCACACGTCAACTCGCGCCCACCTCCCATCTGCGGCTGGGCCATGCCCGCGCCGACATCACTCCCCCGACCGGCATCTACCATCCCATGTGGGGCGCGGCGCGCCACCATCGCGCGACGGGCATCCACCGCCCGCTGGCTGCGGACATTCTATGCTTTGCGCCGCTGGAGGATGAGGACGGCGAACCGTGGGTCCAGGCTCAATTCGATATGGTTGGGTTGGGGAAAGAGGACCATGTACGCCTAGTCGAGGCCATTGCCGGCGGCGGCGGCCTTTCACCGGGCCAGGTGGTGGTCTCCTATTCCCATACCCATGCAGGCGGGCTTTTTTCGCGAGAGCGAGAGACCTTCCCCGGCGGCGAGTTGATCGCGCCCTACCTGGATGAGGTGGTGGAGAAGGCGCGCGCCGCTGCCCGGAACGCCCGCGCCGGCCTGACCGAAGCTTATCTCACCTATGGCGTAGGCCGCTGCAACCTGGCGGGCAACCGGGACTATTGGGATGGCGAGCGCAACCTGTACGCTTGTGGCTACAATCCGGATGCACCGGCAGATGATACGGTGCTGGCGGCGCGCGCCGCAACGCCGAACGGGCGGCGACTGGCGACAGTCGTCAATTATGCCTGCCATCCAACCACCCTGGCCTGGGAGAACACGCTCATCAGCCCGGATTACGTCGGGGCCATGCGCGAGGAGGTGGAGCGCGTGACCGGCGCGCCCTGCATTTTTACCCTCGGCGCGTGCGGCGACCTGGGGCCGCGCCAAGGCTTCACCGGCGATACAGGCGTGGCCGACCGCAATGGACGCCAGCTTGGCTATGCTGCCCTCTCTGCGCTGGAGGCGCTAGACCCGCCAGGCCAGGACTTCGCCTACCGGGGGCCGGTCGTCTCCGGCGCGACGTTGGCCGCGTGGGGACATGCGCCCCAGGAGGAGGCGCGCGCCGCTGCGACCCGGACCTTTGCCGGCGGCGGCTTTGTGGTTGACCTGCCCCAAAAGCCCCGCCCCGATGCGGCGCAGCTTGAGCAGGAGATGGCGGCCTGGCTGGAGCGCCAGCACAAGGCGGACGCCGACGGCGACACGCTGGCAGCGCGCGATTACGGCGCACGGGCCGAGCGCGCTCGCCGTTGGTTGCGCCGCCTGCGCGAGCTACCGGAGGGGCCAACCTACCCCTTCCGCTTCACCGTGCGCCGGCTGGGCGACGCCTTTTGGGTCGCCGTCGGCGGCGAGCCTTACAATTGGCTCCAGACCACCCTGCGCGCCCGCTTTCCCAACAACCCGGTGATGGTGTCGGTGCTGGCCGGTGAAGGGAGCGTGGCCTATCTGCTGCCTGCCGACCGTTACGGCCGGGGGCTGTACCAGGAGGAGCCTTCGATTCTCGCGCCGGGATGTCTGGAGGCGCTGGCCGCGGCTTTGATCGAGCGGATGGAGGCGCTTATCCCTGCCAGCTAGCGGCCCATCAAACATCGCCTCCTGGCGGCCCAATGGTAGCCGCCAGGAGGCGAGAGAACCGGCGCATGGCCGGTCACTGTCCGGCTGTGGTTGCTCACACAAGCAGCCCGCCTAGAAAATCCACATGAGCAGGGCGATCAGCGCGATCACGAACAAGATCGCCAGCAAAAGCCCACCGACGTTGATGCGGTCACGGGCGGGCGTCATGTCCACCCGCTCCGTTCCTGGCTCTGTCCGCCAGTCGGAGCGCGCAGCCGTGCGCTCCTCTGACGGGACGGTTGCCGAGGTGACGCCGAGCGGGGCGCCGACCAGGGTAGTGGCCGGCGGTACAGGGTCCACCGCCCCGCGGGCCGCTATCTCGCGCTCACGCAGGGCGCGCTCTCGCGCCTCCGGATCATAGACCTCAGGGTCATAGAGATTGCGGTCTACCACATCTCTTTCTACGACATCGCTGCCGTTGGTGCGTGGTTGCCGGTTGGTTGCCATCTCAGGTCTCCTTTCCACTGTGGCTCCAAGCAACGGCGGCGCTAGGCTCTCCAGGAT
>DATLZJ010000712.1:0-3550 GCA_035574055.1 Caldilineaceae bacterium | reverse complement strand
CCGTATATTCCGCAGCCCCAACTCGCCGATACGCCGGTGTCCCTCCTCGATCTGGCGGGCCGAGTAGTCAATGCCCACGAAGTCACCGCCAGGGATGCCATACGCCATCGGCAGCAGATTGCCGCCCGCCGCGCAGCCAATCTCCAGCAGGCGGCAGCTCGCGACCGGCGGCGGTTTTAACCCCAGCAAGGTCGCCAGGGTCGCCAGCCGATCCGGATGGGTATGCACATAAGAAAGGTCCGGATAGGGCGTTTGGTCGTATGGGTTGCCGGGAACTGTAGCCGGCGGCGCCAGACGGTCCGACGCCGGACGGTTAGATGAAGAGGCCACAGGCCCCCTGCTCGCGTCACGCTGCTGCATGATTAGGACGGCCCGCGCACACGTGTGGGTTAGCGGGCCATGCCGAGAGCGGCCAGCGGCTGCGGTTGGTTCCTGCGCTCGATCCGGGCCTGTTCTACGACCTCGGCGATCTCCTCGGCAGAAGCATCTGCCAACTCCAGGAGAGTTTCGTAGGGGTCGCCCGGCAAGCAGAAATATTGGGCAAACGCCGGCTCGGTCGAAAGGCCCTCCTGCTTGAGCCAGCGGATCGCCTCCCTGGCCTCATCGCCCCCGGCGCGCAGCAGGGCAGCCTCGGCGACCATGTGGCGATACGCTCGTTGGCGCTCGCTGGGCTGTGGCTGTGCGAAGATCTCTACCGGCAGACGGCGGTAACGGAAGCGGCAGATTACCGTCGGCAACCCATTCTTCTCCTTGCGCTCTACACGGAAGTCTTCCAAATAGCTGTAGATCGCCTCGACCAGCGCTATGAATTCGTCTGGGTCTTCGACATGGCAGACGATATCCAGATCGCTGGCCGGCGTCTCCAGCCCCAATGGGAAGGTACCGGTCAGAATCGGGTCATAGTCGGCCAGCACACTAAAGATGTCCAGCTCAATGAGCGCCTGATAGGCGTCACGCTGCAGGTCACTCCCCCAATTCAGGTAAGAGATGTCGGTCCAGATCAAGGTAGCCTGCCTTCCAGATGAAGCTAGCCGGATTCTGCTCCACAATGCAGCCTTTGGGACCCAGCCGGCGCGCCTGAAGGTTCAGCCGGCGTCGCCATCTATCCCTATATCACTATACACGAGGCTGCACAAAAAAGAAACGGCCTGGCGCATAAGGCCGGGCCGTTTCAGGCTCAAAGGTGGAGATGGCGGGACTCGAACCCGCGTCCGAAACATTCGCCCACTGACATCTACAGACATAGTCGCTTACTTAAGGTTCACCGGATGGACTCCAAGCGACAAGAGTCGCTTATCCGGCTAGCCGATGGTCTTAGGCGGCGCTATCGGCGTCCCGCCGCCGCAGCTCTACAGAATATGACGGCCACCGCCCGGCCTGCGAGCGCCGCCGGAACGGGCCGAGGTCCTCCGTGAGGACCTATGCTCTACTTAGGCGGCCACCGCCACAGGGGCGTTGGCGAAACCGAAGTTGAAGAGCTTGCCAGTGTTGTTGGCATTTATAGGGTTTGCGCCTTTTTAACGTAGCCGACGCTCTACGGCCTGCAGTCAGTAGACAGCCTGCCCCGTCGAAACCGTTCATCCCCATGAACGGCCTTAGTATAGCACACCCTCAGTTTATTGTAAAGAATTCGCGCGCTCCGTATGGCGTATTCCTATAGTCAGCTCATGGCGATTGCCCAGCCAAAAAAGCGCGCCCCCGGCCAGCGCCGCCACAGTCGCCGCCCAGTAGACCGCCTGGCCGCCGTACCCGTCCCACAAATAACCGGCCAGCACCGAGCCGATGCCCCAGCCAACGCCGGCCTGCGCCGCGCCCACCAGCGCCTGAGCCGTAGCGTTGAGTCCGGGCGGCGCGGCGTCGCTGGCATAGTTCACAGCCGCCGCCCAGAGCGTGCCGTAGCAGAGGCCGATCAACGCGGCGCACGCGAGCAGAAGGCCGGGCGCCGGCGCAACGGCCATCAGCGACCAGACCAGCGCATAGCCTGCAAACCCGGCCACGATCAGGCGGCTATAGCCAAAGCGGGCAAACCACCGGCCTCCCAGGAACAACATGGGGAACTCGGCAATCGCGTTGGCCGCCCATGCCGCCGCGATCGTACCGCTGTCGCCGCCAAGCGCCAGAATATGCAGCCCCAGGAAGTTTACATAGCTGGACGTGCCGATGCCCAACAGCGCCATCGCACCCAGGAACGTCACATAAGAGCGTTGGCCGGCGAGCTGGCGCAATCCACTCCAAAGGGCCACTTTGCCCTTGCGGCTGGCGATCGGCAAAAAGAGGCCCAAAACGGTGCAGACAACGCCCAGCAGCAAGCCATGCAGCCAAAAGGCGGCCTGCAGGTTGTCCAGCGCCACCACCCGCGCCAGGCCCAGGGTCACCGTCACAAAGCCAACGCTCCCCCACATTCGCTGCCGCCCGTAGTGGCCGCCGATGCGCCGCACCAGATCGAGCACCGTGCTATCCAGGAGCGAGGCGATGGGCGTGCGGAAAAACGAAAGCACCACGACGACCAGCAGCAGCGGCCAAAAGTCGTTGACGGCCAGAAAGAGCAGCGAGACCAGACCGGCGGCCAGCGCACAGCAGGCCAGCACCCAACGATGAATCTGCCATCGGTCGGCGACTGCGCCCCAAAAGGGGTTGGCGGTCAGCGCGATGAGCGGGGCCACGCTGCTCAACCACCCGATCTCTGCGCCGCTCAGACCGAGGCCGGCGAAGTAGACGTTGAGGAAGGGCACCAGACAGCCGATGGCTGCAAAGAAACAGAAGTAATAGAGCTTTGCCACCGTAAGTCCCCGGCGCAGATCGCCGTCCCCCGCGCCAATATTGGGCGCAAGGGTAGGGACGGGGCGCAGTTGGCGATAAATAAGAACAATCCTTTCCAGTACGGAAAACCCGGCACAAGAGGGTTTCCGAACGCGGCGATGGCGTCTGCGATCACACTACTCCAAGCGGGCAAAGTGGACAACTTAGCGCCCCGCCGATTCGCTTTATTCCTGCTTCGGATTGTTCCCGAATGCACAAGCCTTTGACATGCCCTCCCGCCCCAGGTATACTGGTGGCTAGTTGGCCTAAGAAAAACTCAGGTTTGCATAGAATTGCCGACCGGATGGCCTTGATGAACCCACACCCCACTGTCTCAGCTTACTCGCCGCCCCGTCTGATCTTCTGGGAGACCACCGCGGGCTGCAATCTGGCCTGTATTCACTGCCGGCGCATCACCGTCGCCGACCACCTCATCCCGCAAGACCTGACGACTGCCGAGGCATTTTCACTCGTGGAGCAAATCGCCGCCTTTGCGCGGCCGATCCTGGTCTTATCCGGCGGCGAGCCGCTCTTTCGCGCCGACATCTTTGACATCGCCCGCCATGCCGCCGATCTCGGGTTGATCGTCGCCCTGGCGACCAACGGCACCTTGATCACTGCCGAGATCGCGCGGCGCATCCAGGCCAGCGGCGTCCGCCGCGTCAGCATCAGCTTTGACGGGGCCGACGCCGCCACCCACGATCTCTTCCGGGGCGCAGGCGCCTACGAGCAGGCGCTGGCGGGCATCCGC
>DATLZJ010000711.1:0-5583 GCA_035574055.1 Caldilineaceae bacterium | reverse complement strand
GGAGCGAGCCGGTCGGCACAAAGTCCACGGCAACCAGCCGGGTGTCGCTGGAAGCAGGGTTGTTGCGGTGAGGCCCCTGCCCATAGCGCCACTGCTCGCCGGGCGGCCACGGCAGCCGCCAAACAGGGCGCTCGCCGCCGGCAGCCACACTGATCGCCGGCAAGGGGTTGCCAAAGTAGAAGGCAAATCGCTCCTGAACGCGATACCCGGCAGCCCAGTCGGCCTCCGACCAAGAGGCCGGGTCGCGCTTGCCGGTCAAAACCGACAGGAGGGCGGCTGTGGCGGCGCTGTCCGCTGCGCCCTGAAGGGCGGGGTCATCGTAGTAGAAGAAATAGAAGGCGTCGAACAACTCCTCGGCTGCCCTGGCAAGCTGGCGACGGAATCCCAGGCTGGCCGGATCGGTATAGCCAAAGGCGCGGTCAATCTGCTCCTGCGTTGGCGTGGCGGTGGACAAGAGGCCCGACCTGTAGTCCATGAGCGCCAACAGCAGTTGCGGGTTGAGACTGGTGTAGTGGGCCTGGACGAGGATGGCATCGGCCAGGGACAGCGGCCCGCCGTCGGTTTCAACCACCAGAGTCGCCAGGGCAGGGGCATGGGTCTCCAGAAAAGCCTGTACGCTCCACCCATAAAGCGATGGGTGGTAGACATAGCGGCTGCCGGCCAGTAGGAGGCGTGTGGGGTCTTGCGCGACAGGGCCGGCCCAAACGCTTTGAGCGGTCAGCAGTAGCCCGAGGGTTGCCAGCCACGGCCAGAGCCGGCGCCAATGCGGGTAAAAGCATAGGCGGATATGTTTCATGATGGATGAGTATACTCGCCGGCGCGGCCGAGACACCGGGCATCTGTCCACTCTCGTTTACGACAAAAGGCCGGTATTGCACATCCCACCGCCCATCAAACCTGTAGGCCCATCAAACCTGTATGGAGGACTGGAGGGCGGCAAATTTGACAAGATGGCCCCTTTCTCGTAAAATGCCCAACGCTGTGCAGGCGCACGGACCTGCTGAGGCGCATTCGTCTAGGGGCCTAGGATACTGCCCTCTCAAGGCAGAGACACGGGTTCGAATCCCGTATGCGCTACACTCCTCGCCCACGGGCGAGGAGTTTCTTTTTCCCGTTCAGGGAGGGCGCCCTCATCGGTTGTCATCCCACAAGCAAGCCAATCGCCTCGACCGGCCCCATCCGCACCGACCCGTTCGCCCGTTGAAGAGGAGGAAGTAGTGAACCCCAACCGTTTGGTCGTCCTTGGCATCTTGGCCGCTGCCTTGCTCTTTACCACGGCGTGCGGCGTGATCAATACGCTGCTGGGGGCCAACACCTCGGCAGGCACGGTTTCGGAACTGTGGGCAGATGTGCCGCGGCTGGATGGACTGGAAAAGGCCGACCTGCAAATGCCGCTGGCCGCCCGGCTGGCGATCCAGGCGGTCACCCAAGGCCGGATCAACTTCATCGCCTTCACCACGACCCGCTTGCCCCAGGAAGTGCAGGACTATTATACTCAAGAGCGGATGCAGCAGTCCGGCTGGAATGCCACCGACGCCACGGGCTGCGTCGCCGCCGACGGCGCGGAGGCCAGCATCGGCGCGATTTGCATGTTCCGCAAGGAAGCCCAAGGGCGCAATGAGGTGCTGGCGATCATTGTCGCGCGCGAGGAAGGCAGCAACGAGACGCAGGTCTTCTTTGCGCGTGTAGACGCGTCGGAACAACAAGAAGGCCAGTAGGCGACTTCGCCCCGAGTAGTGATTATGTTGCTAAAGTACAAGAGGCCAGGCGGTGAATCGCCCGGCCTCTTGTTTTATCGCTCTGCGCGGCGCCTTACATGGAGACGCCCAACAGCCCGCGGGTCACCTGGAAGTCCACGTTGCCCAGTTGGTAGAGGCGCGGGGTGTAGTGGTGGGCGGCGACGGCCGCGATCTTTTCCAGGATTTGCCCCGGCCAGGCCGCCGGGTCCCCGTCCAGCGCCAAATCCATGTCGGCCCCAAAGCGTTCTACTACCTGCGCCCGGTCGGTGATCTGGAGCAGCGGGATCATGGGGTGCGTCTGCAAGGGATGTTCGCCTGCATAGGCCGCCATCACCTCTACGCCGGTCGCGCCCAGGCCGGTCAGCGTCTCCACCCAATGGCCGGTTGGGGTCTCCATCACATGAAAGCCCTGGCCGGGCATCGGCGCGCCGTAGGCCAGCGTCGGCATGGCCGGTTGATCGCCCAGGGTCGCCGCCAGATAGACAGGCGATGAGAGCAGCCCTGCGTTCTGGGGAACGACCACGGCGCCTCCGGCAGCGACCACGAGGCCTGTCAACTCGGCCAGGGCGCGCGCCGCTGCGTCGGAGACGGGGCCGGCGCTGGCGAGGCCCAGGCGTAGCGCCTCCAACCCTGCCGGCTCGCTGGCCGGCGGCGCATCGCCGGCAATGGCCGCGATAAACCAGGCTTCGATCTTCTCCAAAACGCTCTCGATGCCGCCGTCGAGCTGGACGCTGGCCCAGCCCAGGCGTTCCGGGTCAATCCCCTGCTTGCGAAGCTGGCCGCGCATATAGTCGTTGTGGGTCTTCTCACAGCCGTGCTCCAGCAGCAGACAGTGAGCCACCATGGGATGCGTCACATAGCCGAGCATGGTGCGGATATACAGCTCTTCCGACGCGCTGCCGGAGACGCCGCAGCCCTCGGTATGGACCAGCGAGACAAAGCGGGAGATGCCGTGGTCGCGGCCCAGCCCCTTGCGGTTGAGGCGGATGGTCGCCATGCGTGCGATCTGGCCCGCACACAGGCTGGTCGGCAGGATAAGCGCGACCTGGTCCAGGGCGCGGTGACCGTTGGTCCGCAGGGCCGGCACCCGGACTGCCGGAAGGGCGTTTGGCGGCGGCGTGCGAATGGGCAGGCTCTTGCCCTGGGGCGCGGGTTGGTTGAGTAGCTCCTCTAGGCGGCTGGCGTCAGTCTGGCGCCAGTCGCGCCAGATCTGCACCTGGGCGTGGCCGGCCTTCTCGCCGACGCTGCGCCGGCCAGAAGCCACATCTATGGTCAGCGCCAGCATCTGCGCGCCTAGCTCATCCATCGGTGTGCCGTCAAGATAGGCGCCGGCGTTGACATCCATCTCGCGCTGCAAGAGCCGGTAGCGCCGGGTGGTGGTGACGATCTTGATGGTCGGCACAAAGGGGAAGTTGGTGATGGAGCCGTTGCCGGTGACAAAGAAGATCATGTTGCAGCCCGATGCGATCTGGCCGGCAATGCTCTCCAGATCGTTGCCGGGGCTGTCCATGAAGTAGTAACCGGGCTGCTCCATCCGCTCGCCGTAGTCAATCACATAGTCCAGGCGGGTGTCGGGGTGCTTCTTCATGGCCGCGCCGATGGACTTGAGCACGATGTTGTAGAGGCCGCGGAACTTGTTGCCGCCGGAGGGGTTGCCCTCGGCGCTGTGGCCGTGCCAGGCGACGCGCTCCTTGAAGCGCTCGATGGTCGCCAGGAACTTCTGGGCCGTCTCCACATCGCGCACTCGCTGCAAGATATAGGTCTCGGCGCCGATCAGCTCGTCGGTTTCGGCTAGGTTGGCCGAGCCGCCATAGCGGATCACCTCGTGGGCGACCCAGCCTGCCAACGGGTTGCCGGAGATGCCGGAGAAGGCGTCGGAGCCGCCGCACTGGAGCGCGATCTTCAGATGGGCCAGGGATTCCCGCGTGCGCGGCGTCTCGTTGACCACCGGCAGCCACGCCCGCACCTGCGCTTCGCCTTCCGCCAGGCTGTCCTGGAAGGGGCCGGAGAGGGTGAGAAAGCGATGGGGCAGGTCGTCTATCGGGTAGTTGTGCTCGCGCAGGTACGCGGCCAGCATCTGGTTGGTCACCGGCTCGACGCCAAAGTCCACGGCCAGCACCGCGCCCACGTTGGGGTTGACCATAAAACCGGCCAGCGTGCGCAGCAGCAAGTCCAGATTGTTCGGATGGTCGCTGCCCCCCTCGGTGTGGGCGACGGCCACAATGCCGTCTACGTTTGGATAATCGGCGGCCAGCCCCTTGACCCGTTCTTCAAGCTGTTTGACATAACTGCCGGTGCGCGAGCTGGCGCCCAGGAGGACAATGGTATTGCGCGTGCCTACGCCTCGTCCCCCGCCGCGGCGGTAGCCCATAAAGGTGCGTTCCTCGCAATAGCGAGGCGCCTGCTCGACCGGCTTCCAATCGGCGGGGTCAAAGCGGTATGGCTCGATGTGGTCCTCGAAGTTGGGCGCGGCAGGGAGGGTAAAGTCAATGCTGCGCCCGCTCAACGCCTCCAACATGCCCGCGTTGCAGACATATTCGCCAGGCTCGATGGCGCGGGTGGCATAGCCAAAGGGCAGCTCCCACGAGAGCAGCGCGCCGCCTGCCGGAATGGGCCGGATGGCGAAGCGGTGGCCCTCCAGCAGCGTGTGACTGAGGGCATAGCGCCGGTCGCCGTCCACGATGACGGCGCCGGCCTCCAGCCGTTGGGTGGTGATGGCGACGTTGTCACCGGGTAAAGGCAGCCGGGCAACATCATGTAGGGAATATTCGGGCGCCATAGAGCCTCATAGCTAGACAAAGCACAGGCAGCATTCGCTCTTGATATCCAACAACATAAAGGCTCGACAATGACTCAGGCTGTGATGCGGGCGGCAAGCTTCTGAACGGCGTCCACACCTGCTGCCAGCGCTGCGGTGTAGACGGCAAAATCGGCGCTGTAGGAAATGACGTTAAAGCCCATCTTCATCCATTCTTCGGCCTGGGCCAGGGAGCCAGGTTGGATGCCCGCGCCCAGGTTGTGCCGTCGCGCCGCGGCCACAATCTTTTCCATGGCCTGGAGGAAGATCGGGTTGTGGAATTGGCCGGGGATGCCTTGGGACTGGGTGAGGTCGAAATGGCCCACCCACAGCACATCTATGCCTGGTGTGGCGGCAATCGCCTCCACATTCTCGACCCCCTCCACACTCTCGATCTGGCAGATAATGGTTGTGGAGCGGTTGGCTTCGACCAGGAAATCGGCAGGCGCCAGGGTTTGAAAGTCGGTATTCGCCTGGCCCATGATGACCCCGCGCTTCCCCAGCGGCGCATACTTGGCCGCGTCCACCACGGCTTTGGCCTCGGCGGCTGTTTTGACGTTGGGGATCATCACGCCCTGCGCGCCCAGATCGAGGGTGCGGGCGATCAAATGGTACTGAATTTCCGGCACACGCACAAAAGGAGCGATCTCGGTTGCGCGAAACCAGGCGATCAGGTCGGCTACCTCAGCGGTGGTAAAAGCAGAGTGCTCGTTGTCAATCAGCACAAAGTCTACACCCGCGTTCTGCAACATGCGGGCGATGCTGCGGGCGCCGAACTCCAGCAGCATATGGCCGACCGGCACCTTGCCCTCGGCGAGCTTTTGCTTAAAGTGATTGGGCTTCATGAGACTTGGGTCCTTTCAAGCGGCCGGATGATGGCGAGCCGGAGGGTAGAGCAGCCAGCCTTGCCGGTCGGTGCGCGCCCGCATCAGATGGCCCTCAATGCTGGTCACATAGAGCGTGCGCAGGTCGCCATCGCCAAAGGTGCAGTTAGTAGGCCGGTTGGCGGGCACCGGGTGGGTCTCCAGCACACGGCCATTGGGCGCA
>DATLZJ010000710.1:0-8705 GCA_035574055.1 Caldilineaceae bacterium | reverse complement strand
GGCTCTGAGGCGAGCCGGCGGCAGGCTCCAAGGAGTCTATCATGCAGTGGATACGCTGGTTTCAGGATTTGGGCATCGCGGATGTGCCTCTCGTCGGCGGCAAGAACGCCAGCCTGGGCGAGATGATCCGCGAGCTATCGGCCAAGGGTGTACAGGTGCCGGACGGCTACGCAATTACCGCGCAAGCCTACCGGGCCTTCCTGCACCATAACAGGCTAGAGGAAAAGATCAAGGATATCTTACAGGGCCTTGACGTTCACGATGTAAACGATCTGCTGCGCCGCACCGGCCAGATTCGCCGTCTGATCCTGCTCGGCGAATTCCCCGAAGCGATGGAGCTGGAGATCCTCAATGCCTACCATGAGCTGAGCCGCCGGTACGGCGTCGCTTCGGCGGATGTAGCAGTCCGTTCCTCGGCGACCGCCGAGGACCTGCCCACCGCGAGCTTCGCCGGCCAGCAGGAAACATACCTAAATGTGCATGGCGAGGCCATGCTGCTGGAGTCGGTGAAGAAGTGTTTCGCCAGCCTCTTCACCACGCGCGCCACCAGCTACCGCGCCGACATGGGATATGGGCACCTAGAGGTAGCGCTCTCGGTGGGCGTCCAGAAGATGGTCCGCGCAGACCTGGCGTCCAGCGGGGTGATCTTCACCCTCGACACCGAGAGCGGCTTTCGCGATGTCGTCTTTCTCACCGGCGCTTATGGGCTGGGGGAAAATGTGGTGCAGGGGCGCGTCGGCCCGGACGAGTTTTACATCTTCAAGCCGACCCTGCGCCAGGGCTACCGCCCGCTGATCTGGAAGCGGCTCGGCGCCAAGGAGCTGCGGATGGTCTACGACGAAGCCGGCAGCAAGCTCGTCAAGAACATCCAAGTCTCCGAGGAAGATCGGCAGCGCTTCTGCATCTCGGATGAGGAGGTGCTGAAGCTGGCGGAATGGGCCATGCTGGTGGAGGAGCATTATAGCGCCAAGCGGGGCAGCGACACGCCCATGGACCTTGAGTGGGCCAAGGATGGGCAAAGCGGCGAGCTGTTCATCGTCCAGGCTCGCCCAGAGACAGTCCACAGCCAGCGGATTTCCACCCAGATCGAGACCTACCGCCTACAAGGGACAGGCCGGGTGCTGCTGGAGGGGCTGTCGGTAGGTGAAAAGATCACGACAGGCCGGGTGCGCGTGATCCCGAACGTCAGCCATATCCGCGACTTCCAACCGGGCGAAATCCTCGTCACCGACATCACCGACCCCGATTGGGAGCCTATCATGAAAAATGCCAAGGCCATCATCACCAACCGAGGGGGGCGCACCAGCCACGCCGCCATTGTCTCGCGCGAGTTGGGCATCCCGGCCATTGTCGGCAGCAAAGTGGGTACACAGGTGCTGGCGACCGGCCAAGCGGTGACCGTGAGCTGCGCCGAGGGGGAGATCGGCCGGGTCTATGAAGGAGAGTTGCCCTTTGAGGTAGCCACCGTTGACGTCAGCCGCTTGGCCCGCCCACAGACCAAGATCATGATGAACGTCGGCAATCCGGAGATCGCCTTCAAGGAGGCCGCGATCCCGAACGACGGCGTTGGGCTGGCCCGCATGGAGTTCATCTTTGCCAACTGGATTCGCGTGCATCCGCTGGCGCTAACCCGCTATGATAGCCTCCCTGAGCCGATCCAGCGCGAGGTCGCCGCCGTGACGGCAGGGTACAGCGACAAACGCGAATACTTTGTGGACCGGCTGGCGCAGGGCATCGGCACGATTGCCGCGGCCTTCTATCCAAAGCCGGTGATTCTACGTCTGTCCGACTTCAAGACCAATGAGTACGCGCACCTGGTCGGCGGGCAATTGTTTGAGCCGGGGGAGGCTAACCCCATGCTCGGTTGGCGGGGCGCCAGCCGCTATTACCACCCCAACTACCGGGAAGGCTTCCTACTGGAGGTGGAGGCCATCAAGCGGGTGCGCGAGCAATTTGGCCTGAAGAACCTGTTGGTAATGGTGCCCTTCTGCCGTACCCCAGAGGAGGGGCAGCAGGTGCTGGACGTGATGGCCGAGGCCGGTCTGCCCAGAGGCAAGGATGGGCTGGAGGTCTACGTCATGGCCGAGATTCCATCGAATGTGATCCTGGCCGACCAGTTCAGCCAGATCTTTGACGGCTTCTCCATCGGCTCCAACGACCTAACCCAGTTGACCCTCGGCGTAGACCGAGATTCGGAACAGGTCGCGCCTCTCTTCAACGAGCGCAACCGCGCGGTGCAGTGGTCGTGCGCCGAGCTGATCCGCGTGGCCCATCAGTATGGCCGGAAAGTGGGCATCTGTGGTCAAGCGCCCTCCGACTATCCGGAGTTCGCCGCCTTTCTGGTGGAGCAGGGCATTGATTCCATCAGTCTCATTTCGGATGCGGTCTTGCGCACCACCGCCGACGTGCTGGAGATCGAGCGCAGGCTCGGCGACGGCCAACGGCCCGGCGAGCGCGCAGAAGCGCAGCCAAGTGTAATCGCCGGGGGCCGGTAGGCCGCGCGCCACAGGGGGCCAGCGCCGAGCAGTAGCGAGCAACCATGATGGTCACCAGGCACACAGTCCGCCAGCACGAACAGCCGGTCTACATCGTCTCTGGCGGCGTCGGCGCTAGTGGGGAGCTGTTGGTGCGCACTGCGCTGGCGCAGTTTCCCAATGTCCGTGTGCCGGTGACCGTCTGGCCGTACATCCATACGACCGCGCAGGTGGCGGAGGTAGTCGAGCGAGCCGCCGAGGAAAAGGCCTTTCTAGTTCATACCTTGGTGGACCGGAATCTCCGCCGCCTGCTGATCGAGCGCGCTCGCGCCTGCCAGGTCATCGCGGTTGACCTGCTGGGCGAGCTGCTGGACAGTTTAGCCAACGAGCTGCAAGAGGAACCGCTGGAGCAGCCGGGGCGCTACCGAGAGCTTCGCAACGGCTATTTTCGGCGGATTGACGCCATCGAGTTCGCCGTCAACCATGACGACGGCCAGCGCATCGCCGAGCTGCCCCAAGCGGACATTGTCTTGATCGGCATCTCACGCGTGGGCAAGACGCCTCTCAGCGTTTATCTTTCGCTGCAAGGCTGGAAAGTCGCCAACATCCCTATCGTCTTGGGAATGGATATGCCGGCGGAGTTGGCCCAGGTAGAGCGCCGCCGCATCATCGGGCTAACCATCGAACCGCAACAGCTTCTGCGTTTCCGGCGCTCACGCCAGCAGCATTTGGGGATTTCCGGCGGCGCTTATGTAGACATGGCCCAATTGGTCGAGGAGCTGCGCGCGGCGAATCACCTTTTTGCCCGCGGGGGCTACAAGGTGATTGACGTAACCGACAAACCCATCGAGACCACCAGCGAAGAGGTTATCGCCGCCGTCACCGCGTCCCCGACCTAGCCCCAATCCCCGCTATTCGGGCTTGGCGCGCACCACCTCAACGGAGCAACGCGCTTGGGCGGCAATCGCCGTAGAAACGCTGCCCAGCCACAGGCGCTCCCTCTGGCCGTGGCCGCGCGGCCCGACGAAGATACAGTCTGCTCCCCACTGTTCGGCCTCCGCGAGGAGAAGCTGCTTCGGATCGCCATCCTTGATCACGGTGGAGACCGTAACCTGCGGAGCGCCCTGGCGCACCAACTCGCCGGTCGCCTCGATCATCCGGCCAACTTGCGCGCGCCCATCGCCGCTGCCCGTCGGGTCCATGCGCGAAGCCGCCGCCAGCGTAGTCAACAGTCTGGGGTCTACGGCAGCCATGAGCCGTACCTCCGTTCGCGGCGGCCAGCGCCGCGCCGCCACGGCGCGCACCGCGACCTCGGCCTGAGCTGAACCGTCCACGCCGATCAAGAGCCGCAGGGGCTGGTCGGGCGCGACTTCCCGCGCGCGTGCCACCCGCACCGAGCAATGCGCCTGGTTCACCACCATCTGCGAGACACTGCCCAGGAAGAGCCGCCCAAGCGCCGAGCGGCTATGGGAGCCGACGACCACCAGATCGGCCTGCCATTCCTCCGCCTTAAGAATAATCCCCCACGCGGGCGAGTCGGCGCAGGCTTGAGCATGGACCTGCCATTCGGGGAAGTATGCCTGCAAGCGCTGGCAGCCGCGTTGGGCAATGGCGTGCGCCTCCTCCAGCAAGCGGCTGGCTTCCCGGTTGGCTTCCTCCATCAGTTGTTTCGCCCACTGGGACGGTGGAGGCTCGTCGCCCGCCGGCGGCAGCAGCACGTCAGCCACCGAGAGCACAATGGCCTCGACGGCTTGCGGCAGCCCTGCGCGCCGTAAATCGTCCAGCGCCGCATCGCCATAGGGCGAACCATCATAGCCGATCAGCAGTCTCATTGGGATAGCCATACCTTTCTCCGGCTGCGAGCGACAATGGCGGGCTGTCGCTCCTGGGATTCGACTCCGCCGCCTATCCTCAGTCTAGCACATACCGCTACGGGCGCCAACGGGCACGCACAAGGAGCGGAACAGCTACATCCATGGCTACCGCTCCCAACGTTAAATAGGCAGCCGAAAGGTTGAACAGCGGCGTGAGCCAGCGCGTGATTTTGCCCATTGCATCCTCCAACAAAAAGGAGTATAGTACTGCCCTAGCAGCGAGGCTTGTCCAAACCGCTTTGGCTCCCTTGGCTCCCCTCGCCGGATTCCTGCTGGCTTACCCCTAACTCCAGTCTACCCTGTGCTGTGCAGGGCGTGCGCCCTGAGTAGGCTCTCACGTTCTCCCATAGTTGGTTCGTCCATAGAATGGGGGGTCTTGTGTTTTATCAGTGGTTATCGAGGTTGTTATTGAGCATCTTGGCTGTGGCCGTCCTGGCGGCCTGTGGCGGCGCGCCCACGCCGGAGAGCGCGGCTGCGTTAGCGCGCGCCGCGGCCTTTGATACACCAATGCCCAACCAGATAGAAGCGCACACCCACACCGGCGAGGAGTCCACTGACCACGTTCATCTCGACGCCGCCGAGATCACCGAAGAGATGGAGGCAGCGATTGTGCCTTCCGAGCTAACCATCGGTCCTAACCGTTTTGCCGTCGGCCTCTTTGACGCCAACGGACAGGTCGTGCGCGACGCCAAAGTTCACTTTCACTACTATGATCTGACCAACCCGCAAGCGCCCACTCTGGAATCCCATGCCGAAGCCGTGCGCTTACAGACGCCGGATGGGACAACCGTGTTCGCTCATGAACGGGAGTTTACCCGCGCCGGCGACTGGGGGGTAGAAATCCAGGCCCGCTTTGCCGACGGGCGGGCGGCCATCAAGCGCATCAGCTTTACCGTGCTGGCCGAGTCGCCGACCCTCAAGCCTGGCGAGGTTGCGCCGGCTGCCGATACGCCGACCCTGGCAAGCGGGGCCAGCGACTTGAGCCAGCTCACATCCGCGCCCTCCCCAAACCCGGCACTGTATAACATCAGCTTGGCCGAGGCGCTGGCTAACGATCTGCCGACCGTGCTCCTCTTTGCCACCCCTGCCTTCTGCCAGACCCGTTTCTGCGGCCCCGCCTATGAGCTATTCAGCGAATTGCAGCAGCGCTACCAGGGCCGCGCCAACTTTATCCATGTTGAGGTCTACACCGGGCTGCCTAATCCCGCTTCAAACAACTGGGAGATCGCCCCGGCCATGGCGGCCTTCGGATTGAGCACAGAACCCTGGCTCTACCTGCTCGACGCAGACGGCATCGTCGTCTATCGCGTCGAGGGTCTCTTCACCACCGAGGAAGTCGAGCGTCACTTGCAGGCGCTGCTCGGTTAGAGCATTGCCGCCCGGCGCGAGGCTGATTCGCCCAGATGGTTTGGACCCGCTGGCGCGGGAGAAAGCAGACAGCCTATGGCCTGATGCTTACCTCATGAATTGCCACATTAAGATGTGCGAGCCATACCGCTTTTGATTCAAGGATATATGATTCAAGGAGGAGGAACCTGTGAATCGCCTCACGCTTTATGCTCTCTCGCTGCTGTTGCTGGCGATGCCCATCCTCGCAAGCTGCCAACCGGTCATGCCGGTGGCAGAAGCCGCCCCGCGCGAAGTAACGGTGTTGGCCGGCGCCGGCCAGGATACCGTCGCCATCAACGCCTTCTTCCCGGCTTCCGTCCGCATCCGCGCTGGCGATACCGTCACCTGGCAGATCGGCAGTGATGAGCCACACACGGCCACCTTCCTATCCGGTGAGCCGGCCCCGCCCGACCCGATCCCGGTCCCCGGCGGCGGCCCCACCGACATCATGTTGAACCCTGTAGGAGCCTTCCCCTCCCGCGCCCCGGATGCGCCGGTTGAGACCTACGACGGCACGGGCTATCGCAACTCCGGCTTCTTGTCCAACGGCACGGTGGTCCCGCCGCTGGAGTCCTACTCGCTCACCTTCGAAGAGCCGGGCGTCTATTCCTATATCTGTTTGATCCACCCGGCCACCATGGTTGGCGAGATCATAGTAGAACCGGCGACGGCTGCGGATGTGCCCTCACAGGAGGAGATTGACGCCCAGGCCCAGGCCGAGATGGAGCCGCTCCTGGCGATGGCCGAGGAGACCCGCGCCGCCGCTACCAACCCGGAGCTGGTGCGCACGGAACCCGGCCCCAACGGCAGCACCATCTGGCATGTGCCCGCGGGCATGAGTGGCCTAGACCCGCGTATCGAGATCTATGACTTCTTCCCCAAGGACCTGACCGTCGCGCCGGGCGATACAGTGATCTGGACCTCCACCTTCTTCCACCAGGTTATTTTCGCACCCGGCCAGCCTGCGCCGGAGTTCATCCTGCCGGTGGAGCAGGCAGCCGGCCCGCCCTTGCTGACCGTCAACCCCATCGTAGCCTTCCCGGCCAAGCCTTCGGGCGAGTTCGATGGCGTCAGCGTCTACAGCAGCGGGCTGATCGGCGTGCCGGCGGGCGCGCTGCCAGGGGGGACAACCTTCGCCCTGACCTTCACCGAGCCGGGCAGCTATGAGTATGTCTGCGCGACTCACCGCCCGCTGGGCATGACCGGCGCCGTCAACGTCGTGGCGCAGTAACTGCCACAGACCGTTCACTGCTTGCAGCGATTTCGCCGCTAGGCGATTCCCGGCGAGGGGGCACAGCCAAGCTGCGGCTTGCCCCTTCGCCAGCTCTCCCCACGTTGAGGCGCGCCCAATGTCCAAACCCACAGCCCTGCACCAGCGACTGCCCCTCAAGTCTCCCCGCCCGCACCGGCGTTGGCTGGCCGCGAGGCTTTTGCTCTTGCCCTGCCTTGTCTTCATGCTCTGCGCCATCCCTTCCATCGCGCTGGCGCACGGTGGCGTGAATGACGGGCACGACGCCTCTTCCATCTCGCCGCTCCGCCAGGGGTGGTTCGCGCTGCTGGTCTTGCTGGCCGCCGGCAGCCTATGCACCGGATGTTATCGCCTCCAGTGCAACGGCCGCCTGGCTGCTCGCGGCCGCCTCCTCCTGGCGCTCATCGCCATCACCGCCGCGCTGGCGGCTTGCACCATCGCCGCCGACCGCCGGGCGCAGGCGGAACTGCTCGTCCTCACCGCAGACTCCTTTGAGCCGGCCATGAACGGCCATGAGGCAAGCGAGGGCGTAACGCTGGCAAGCGACCTTGACACAGAAAGCGTCCAACCCGGCAGGCGCTGCACTGCCGGCGACCCGGTGCGCGCCTATGCGGTGGCTGCGATTGATGTTGAGATCACGCTCAATCGCTATCTCGACTACGACCCGGAGGGGCGCATGTATGTGCTGGAGGATGACCTGGCGCGCGTGCGGGCGGAAGAGGCGCAGAATCAGGCATCCCGCGCCGCCTCTGCCCAGACGCCCAGCGAGCCTGCCGTCAGCCTCGGCTTGCAGGGCGACGCCATCCAGCCGCTCATTCTGCGCGTCAACCAGGGCGAATGTCTACGCATTACCCTGCGCAACGCCACAGAGCGGGCCGGCGGCGAACCGGTCAGCTTCCACCTCCACGGCTCAAGCCTCTATGTGGCGGGGAGCGGCGCGGCCGCCGTGGCCGCTAACCCCGACACCATCATCGCCCCCGGCGAAATCGTCACCTATGAGTGGTGGGTGGCGGAGGACGAGCGGGAGGGCACCCACTATTTCCACAGCCACGGGCGCACGCGCGAGCAGACCAACCACGGTCTCTTTGGGGCTGTGATTGTCGAGCCGCAAGGGGCGCGCTATCTGGATCCGCTCAGCGGCGACGAGTTGCAGAGCGGGTGGGCTGCCATCATCGAGGACCCTAACGGCAGCGACTTCCGCGAGTTCGCCTTGGTCTATCACGAGATCGGCACCGAGCGCTTCCGCCATCGCGACCGCAATGGCCTACAGGTGCAGTTGTTGGACCGCTTTACAGACGCTTACAAACCAGGAGGCCGCGCTCTCAACTATCGCAGCGAACCCTTCATGAATCGCCTGGCGCTTCAATACCAGACCGAGGGGCGCATTGACAACTCGCTGGCCTATAGCTCCTATGCCTTTGGCGACCCGGCCACGCCCATTCTGAGAAGCTATCTGGCCGATCCGGTGAAGCAGCGGGTGATCCACGGCGGCTCGGAAGTCTTTCACGTCCACCACGTCCACGGGGGAGGCATCCGCTGGCGGCGCCAGCCCGACGCCGAGCCGAGCGCCTTTGATTCCGGGCTGGACAAGCACCCGCCGCTGCTGCCCCAAGTGACCGAGCGGCTTGACTCCCAGAGCATTGGGCCATCCGAAAGCTACGACCTGGAGAATGAGTGCGGCAGCGGCGGCTGCCAGTTGAGTGCGGGCGATTTTCTCTT
>DATLZJ010000709.1:0-5136 GCA_035574055.1 Caldilineaceae bacterium | reverse complement strand
CTTACCAGGACCTGACCGGCGAGCCGCCCGTCTACGGCGGCGTGCCTGGCTCTACCGACGGCACTATCCTCCACGCCCGCAAGGGCATCCCCATCGTCACCTGTGGCCCCGGCGCCATTCACATCCCTCACCAGGTGAATGAGTGGGTCAGCGTCGCCGAGATCAAGACCGCAGCCCAAATGTATGTGCTGGCTGCGTTGCGCTATCTCGGCACAGCCTGACTTTACCGGCAGGTATACGCGATAGCAGGACCGTGGACTGCTGGCCGGGCGCTTTCGGACTGGTCGTAGAAGGGCATCTTAGCGGGCCAGTTCCTTACGCGCCTGCTCTTGGGCAAAGGCGATCACCTCCGCCAGCTTCTCCGCCGGTACGCCGCCTCCCTGGGCAAATTCCGGGCGACCGCCGCCCCCGCCGCCAAAGGCAGCGAGCGCGGCGCGCAGCAGGTTCCCCATGTGCAGCCTTCCATCCTCGCTGCGGGCAAAGATGATGGTAGGCTTGCCGCCCGCCGCCGTTCCCAGCAGCGCCACCGTCCGCCCCTCGGCCTGGAGCAGATTCGCCAGGGTCTTCACCGCGTCCGGCGGCAGATCGAGCACCCTCGCCGCCACTCGCAGGTCGCCCACCGGCTGGGCGGCGGCCAGCAGCGCCTGCGCCGTCTGCGCCAACTGTTGGGTTGTCAGCTCGTCCACCCGCCGCTGCAACTCCTTGACCTGCTCCTGGAGGCGCGCCACCAGCTCAGGCGTCTGGCCCACATCGGTGCTGAAGAGGGCCGCCGTCTGCGCCAACAACCGGTGCTTGCGGACGTAGTCGGCGACGGCGCGCTTGCCACAGAGGAAGGTGACGCGGGTCTGCCCCCGGCGGCGCTCCTGCTTCACCAGCTTCACCGGGCCGATCTCGGCCGTCGTGCGGACATGGGTGCCGCCGCACGCGGAGTAGTCAAAGCGGTCAATCTCGACGATCCGGATCTGGCCCGTCACCGCCGGCGCTCGGCGCAGGGGGATGCGGTGCAGCTCGCGCTCGTCCACCAGGTAGGCGCGGATGGGCAGCGCCGCATAGACCAGGTCGTTGGCCATGCGCTCGGCCTCGTCCAGTTGCGCCGGCTCCAATGCGGCCGTGTCTAGGTCCAGGGTGGACTCATCAGCCCCAAAATGGACCGACACGGTCTCCGCCTCGAAGAGCCGGGCAAAGACTTGTGAGAGCAGATGTTGGCCCGAATGTTGCTGCATATGGTCATAGCGCCGGGGCCAGGCAATCTCCCCATGCAGCGTCGCTTGCGCCCGGAGCTGCGCCAGCGTCGCTTCGTCCAGCGGCGCGGCCAGCACATGATAGACCAGGCCATCGCGCGCCACCACATCCACCACCGGCTGCCCGCCCAGCGTGCCCAGGTCATTCGGCTGGCCGCCGGAGGTGGGGTAGAAACAGGTGCGCTCCAGCACCAACGCCGGTCGCCCATCGAGCATGACATAATCGAGCAGGAGGGCGTCGAACTCGGTTTGGTAGGAGTCGGTGTAGTAGAGTCGTTCGGTCATGGCGCTTATGGAAATGTCAAGTCACCTTCCCGGATCGAGCCGTGGCAGCGGCTGCACAATTTGATGGACGAGTGGGGCTAAGGCTAGAATGAGTGATCGATCATGCGACTGAGGAGACCTGAACATGCAGCTTTATCTTATTCGTCACGGCCAAAGCTATGTCAACCTCAAGGACTGGACCAAAGGCAATCTGGACGAGGGGTTGACCCGGTTGGGCCAGGAGCAGGCCCGGCGGCTGGCGGCCTGGCTGCCGGGCCATGTACCGGCCGTTGACGCCATTTATGCCAGCACCATGCGTCGCGCTCGCGAGACCGTGGCCGCGGTGGCCGCCGCCTATGGCCTGGAGCCTCAGTTTGACGACCGGCTGCGCGAGGTGGGGAACAACCGGCTCGACCACACCCCCTGGCCCAACGACGCCCTGCCCAACGACTACGCCGACTATTGGTTCAGCGCCCGTCCCTTCTCGCCGACTATCCTCAACGAGGTCAGCGGCGAGACCTTCATGCACTTTCGCACCCGGGTCGGCCTTTTTGTCGAGGACCTGGTGGAGCGTCACCAGGGCCAGGTGGTGCTGGTCGTCGCCCACGGCGGCGTAGTCGAGAGCGTCTTCGACCATGTCTTCAACGTCGGCCCCTGGCGGCGCTGTGAAGTCTGGGACCATAACACTGCGGTGTCCCACTTCGAGTACGTGGAGCATCCGGGCCGAGAAGTTTGGCGGTTACACTACCACAACCGGATAGAGCACCTGATCGGGATTGATGACCTGCCGGGCTAGCCCGCTATTGGCTGACCAGAACGGCGTCGCCATCCACCGTGGTCTGCGCCCCTTCGACCAGCGCCCAGTATTGCGCGCCTAGCCCGACCACGACGGGATGGTGCCAGACGCGAGCCGCGGCCACAAAGGAGTCGAGCGGGCTGCCCCCGGCGGATACAAAGCCGTTCGCCAGCGGCAGCCCCAGCGCCCACCCGCTATCTAGCGCCTCTGCGCCCAAGATCGCTTCATGACAGCCGTTCTTTTTGGTGGACGCCCAGCGGCGCAGGGGGCCGGCGGCGAGACCGGCGACGCCCGGCAGCCCCTGGCGCGCCGGCTGCGCCTCCTGGTCGTCCAGGAGCAGCGGCGCGGGGGAAAGCTGTTGGCTTTCCCGGTGCGTGGCCTGGCGCTCGGCGAGGGCGGCGCGGATTTCGGCTAGACCGCTGATATTCCACTCGCCGGTCATCATCTGCTTGATCTCCTCCAGCTCAAAGAAGAAGACCTCGTCGGGCGCGTCAAGCCGGCCATCGGCCATGGCCTCCTTGGCCGCGGCCAAGGCCCAACGCCGGGTGCCGTCCCAGACATACGCCAGCGCGTGCAATGCCCGGCTCTGCAACAGATGCAGCTCATGAATTCTTTGCAGCATCTGTTGTCCTTGCCTGCGGCTGGAAGGCTCCAACGCATCCAGCGTCCTCTGGACGTACCCGCCGACCGGCATCCTGGCCGGGCGCTTAGGAGGTCGCTCCAGACACGCCAGCAAGCTGCGCATGACCATGGTCGGGTCCTCGCTCCAGCGGGGCCGGGCCATCTCTCCTTCGCTCATGGTCCGGTGGCCGAAGCGGGCCAGGAAAGCGGCCAATGCCTCGGCCAGCGGCCGGCTGGGGCAGGTCGTCTGCCAGTCTCGATAGTCGCCGGCCTTGAGCCAGGCGACGAGCGCGGAAGCGCCGGCGGCTGCCGCGCGATTGGCGACATCGCTGAGGGCGATCACCCCCTGGGCAATCTCGCTTTCAAGTAACCCGGTCAGGTCACAAAGGGCGCCGTTGATGAGCAGGAGTTTCTGCGCGCCATTCGCCCCGCCCTGGGGGAGACGGTCCATTCGTTCTAACAACTTTGCGTAGAGCCAAGCCAACTGGTGCCGTGCGAGCAAATAGGCGCTCATCGCCTCCTGGCCGACGCGCTCGATCTCCTCCATCACCTGGAGCACTTCTGCCTGGCTCCAGCGCAGCTCCTGTGTCCTGCGCGACCAGGCTGCGGCCTTTTGGGTGATGGCCTCCATCTCTTGGGCAAGGGCGGCGGGCAGCTCGTCCCGCTTGCGCTGGGCGCGGCTGGCCTTGAAGCTGCCCAGGAAGCGGGGCTTTTCCCAGTCGGCCAGCGGGCAAAGGCGTTGGTTGACCTGGACGATCACCGGCTCAATGCCTTGCTTGGCCTCCAGCCGCGCCGAGAGGGAAAGGTTGAGGTAGGCGTAGCCCTGATAGCGGCGCAACAGGCGTGAGCGGGGGGGCGGGTCAAAGCCTAGCCGGTCATAGAGCAGATACCAGCCCCGGCTGATCACCTCGGCAAGGACGCTATAGCTGAACGGCGTCAGCGGCCCCGACGCTAGGGGATGGAGCGGAAACTGGCTCCAGATGGTCACAGCGCCGTCAGGCGGCGCGCCCGGCACGGTAAAATCAAACAACATCCACCTCAGACAGTGGCCTCAGACAATAGCCTCGAATAGCGGCCTCAAAGGCCGGCCATATCCACCAGGCCCGCCCCGACAGGAGCGAACCGAAACGTAGGAGCATAACCGGTTCATTTTCTACCGATCAAAGGGATTAGTCAATTTGCGCCCCCATCTCGCAGTGTTTCCCCATCAGTCTCGCTCTTGCGCCAATCAGGGACTGATGATAAGGAGGTGATGATGATGTCGCTGAAGACGGCTGCGCCGTTGTGGCAGAAGAAGGTCAGTTGATCCCCATGCTGCCCCGGGCAGCGGTTAATCAGACAGTGGCGCTCGTTCAGACAAAGATCAATGATGTCGTCGTAGAGAACAATCTCTAGGGTAGCGGGCGCATCCAAGGCCGGGAGCGGGCAGAGGATTGCGTCGTATAGCGCCACCCGCCGGGCATCCGGCTCTATCTCCAGAGGATAGCCCCCGGTCAAGCCGTTGGCGGCGCGCAGGCGCAGGCCAAAACGGCGCGCCTGGGGCGCAGGCGCAACAGTCAGGCGGATATGTGCGTTGTGAGGCACGCCGCTGATGGCGGCGGCGGCCAGTCCTTCCGGCGCATCGAGCGCGATGCGGCCCGGCTCAACCGTTGCGCCTGGCGTCATGGCCTGGATGGGCAGCGACAGGGGCGCGCCGGCAGGCAGCGCCATCTCCGGCACAAATTTGCTCCCCAACGTGCCGTCGGCCTGTTGCACCAGCTCACGGAAGACGGCGTGACCTCCCCATTGCAGCTTGCCGTCGTCGGCGTCGCCGGCGCGTGTGCCCAGCCAGGCGACGCCGATGCGCCGGTTGTCGTGGTAGGGCGCGGTCTTCATCACCCGCCCCCAGGGTCCGTCCAGCAGGTCCAGCGCCGGGCGCAGCCAGGGGCCGTGTGACGAGCGGGCCATGCGATAGCGGGCTTGCAGGCCGTTGCTAAAGATGAGATAGTGCCAACCGTTCCACACAAAATAATCGGGACATTCGGGCGCGTCGGGAAAACCGGGGATCAGGAACGGCTCGACCAGCGTCCAGCGCTGCAAATCCGGCGAGACAAGCTGGGCAAGACAGTTGCCGTAACCGGCCAGCGGGTAATCGGTCCGTTGGGCCGTCACCAGCATGACGAAGCAGCCGCGCGCCTGGTCATAGAAGACAAAGGGGTCGCGGAAGTGATGGGG
>DATLZJ010000708.1:0-4071 GCA_035574055.1 Caldilineaceae bacterium | reverse complement strand
CCATCGTCGCTGCGCACGGTGACGGTCAGATACTCCGGCGCGGCGTGAACCAGCATCACCGCCGCGCCTGCGGCAATGCGCCCACGGGCAAAGGGGATGCCGGTCGCGCCCCCCTTGGGATACCAAAGGTCCCAGACTTCGTTGTTCTGCTCTGCCATGTGCGACTCCTTTTCTATGCCGGCAAGAGATTTGTGGCGCTGCACCTTATACCCGCTGCTGGAGAAGGATGCCCAGACGTGGGTATCGGAACTGCGCCGGGCGAGAATTGCATAGACGGAAACGTTCCAGCAGAAAAAAAGCGGGCACTGGGATGACCAGCGCCCGTTGCTATGTCTGGACGGTCCTCGCCTACACGTGCCGATAGGCGTAGGTGCGGCGGTAGCCGTAGTCGGTGCTGAAGCTGCCAAAGGCTTTCTTGCCGGCCTGGCGCAAGGGATAGCGCCAGAGCGAGCGCAGCCCACGGCGCAGAATTTGGGTGGGGCTGTAGGTCTTGCGGCAGAGCCAGTCGTAGGCCGCGCGCAGCTCCTCCACCGTAAAATTCTTGGGCTTGAAGGTGACGTGGGCCGTGTCATAGTAGCGCCAGGGCATGTCCAGCAGCCGGTTCTCTTTGACCAACTGCTCGCGGAACGGGGTGCCGGGGAAGGGGGTGAGCATGGTGGTGCTGATGCTGTCCAACTCGCTGGTGCGGATGAAGTCCCACATAGCCTGGAAGGTGGCCGGGGTATCTTCGTCAAAGCCCATGACAAAAAGACCGACCACGCCGACGCCGGTGTCGCGGATGGTGCGAATGGCTTCGACGGCGCTTTGGGCCTGCCCTTTGGACTTGCCGCCTAGCTCGCGGCGATTATCGGGGTTGACGCTCTCGAAGCCGATGAAGTGCTTGTCCAGGTGGGCAGCGCGGCTCATCTCCAGCAAGTCGCGATGCTTGGCAATGCTCATCTCCGACTGGCAGGTCCAGCCATGCAGGTCGAGCTTTGCCAGCGCCTCGAACAACTCGGCGCAATAGTCAGGGTCGGTGGTGAAGTTGAGGCCAAAGTTGTCGTCGGTGAGGAAGAAGCGTTTGATGCGCCGGCGTTGAATCTCGTCTACCACCTCATCCACCGGGCGCAGGCGCATCCGCCGCCCGCTGACGCGAATGGCGGTGCAGAAGGAGCAGTTGCGCGGGCAGCCGCGGGTAATCTCCAGGTAGGGCGTCCAGTAGTTTTTCTGCTCGTCCACCATGCGGATGACGCGGTCGCTGATGGTGGCGATGCCTTCCAGGTTGGCCCAGCTCTCATCTTTGTAGAGGGGCTTCATGCCCTTGATGCCCTCGGCGGCGAAGTCGCGCAGCAACTCTTGCCAAGTGAAGTAGCCCTCGCCGACCATGGTGCTATGGGCAAAGGTCTGGACATGCTCCGGCAGCAAGGTGGCATGGACGCCGCCGACGACGACGCCGGCGCCCTGCTGTCTGGCGCGGCGGGCAATGCCCTCGGCCCGGTCAATGTCGGTCGTCATGGCTGAGATGCCGACCAGATCACCCTCGCGCAGGGTATCCAGCGGCAGGTCATAGAGGTTTTCATCCCAGATTTCGACCGGGATCTCATCGGGGACCAGGGACGCCAGGCGCATCAGGGTATAGGGCGAGCCGGGCGCCTTGCCGAAGATACGTCCGTCGCGCCGCGGCCGGATCAAGACTACGCGTCGCATAAAGCCTCCGTCGCCAGGACGATGCCCGGCATGATTTCAAGGAGATCACGCGCTACAATCATGCGCAGAATGGCCTAGAGGATACCATAGGGCCAGCCGGACGGCAAAATTAATCTGAAAAACCTTAGAAAAATTACCGGGGATGCTATTCTTCGACGAAGTTCACGCCCTCGCCGGTCACCGCCGTCAAGTAGAGCAGCAACAGTGTATAGAGGATGCCTACCACCGCGCCCACAAAGACTTCGGTGGAGGTATGGCCCAACAGCTCCTTTAGCTCGCGCTCGCTGATGGGCTGGCCGCTGAACATCTCGCGCACAATCTGGTTGAGGATGCGGGCGTGTTGGCCGCTCTCCTGGCGCACCCCGCGCGCGTCGTACATGACGATGAGCGCCAGGACAATGGAGACGGCAAAGAGGCCGCTCTCGAAGCCATAGTTGACGCCCACCGCCGTCGCCAGGCTGGTGACCATGGCCGAATGGCTGCTGGGCATGCCGCCCGTCCGAAAGAGGACAGGCCACGCCCACCGGCGCAGGCGAACCGATTCCCACACAAACTTGAAGAGCTGTACGGCCACCGTGGCGCTGATGGGAATCAGCAGGGTATGGTTGTTCCAAATGGTAGCCAGTAGCTCCATAGAGGACTAGGCCTCTTGCCACTCCTCGAAGGGGGTGGTCTCGTCGCCGGGCTGCCAGCGGCGCACACGCAGCTCGGCTTCGTCCAGCTTGCGGGCGCAGTAGGCGGCCAGCGTCGCGCCCAGCTCGTAGAGCGCCAGCGACTGGTCCAGGGGCAGGTCGCCGCTCTCCAACGCCTGGAGCACTTGCTCCAGTTGGGTAAAGGCTTGTTCGTAGGTCAGCTCAGGTAGATTATCGGCCATGGCTTGCCTGATAGGACGCCGGCAGACCGGCGTGACGGGTCCGCGAATGCCTCCGCGCGCTTGCCTCCGCTCATGCCCCTGGCTTGTAAGCAACGGATTGCCGCAGCCTGGATGCTGGAGCAAGCGCCCGCGCCTACCAGTATACCAGCCAAGCGCTTGCTCGCCCGAACGCGCATGGCGCAGTTCGGAGTGTGATATCCAGACTTAGAGCCAGAGGACATTTGCGAAGCCTTGCGCTTTGCGGCTGAGGCCCCATAGAGAGTTACAGCCCTATCTTGTCCACGAATGTACGCAGGTCGGGCGTCTCTAGATCGGGAGACGCCTCCACCGGCACCGACAGCCCCACGCCCGGCAGGAGGCTAGGCCGGTTGACCCAGACGGTGGCGAAGCCCAGCGCCTTGGCCGGCACATGGTCGTGGTAGCGGCTCTGGGCGACATGGAGAATTTGCGAGACAGGAACGCCCAGTCGGGCGATGGCCGTCTCGAAGTGGGCGGGCGCAGGCTTGTAGCTCCCTACCTGTTGCGCGGTGATGACCTCATCGAACTGGACGCCGAGTTGCCGCCGCTGGGTAGCGGCAAAGAGGTCGTCGTCTATATTGGAGAGGATAACTAGTTTGTAACGCCGCTGGAGTCGGCGGAGTGACTCAACCGTATCGGCGAAGGGCGGCCACTCGCCCACCGAGTCGGCCAGGAGATTCAGCTCGGCCTCGTCGGGCAGAAAATCCAGCTCCGCGGCCAGCCCTGCCATCACCCCGCGCAAAACCTCTCGATAGGGCACATACGGCCCCGCTTCGATCTCGGCCTCATAGCGCGCATAGAGTTGAAGAATCGCCGTGTCCAGCGCCACCAGCCCATGACGCTGGAGCACGGGCTGGACCGCGCGCAGGATGCCCGTCTCCCAATCAATCAATGTGCCATAACAGTCAAAGGTGAGATGGGTGAAGCGGCTGAAGTCGAGCATGAGCGGTTGCTTTCTGAACAGTGACTTTCTGGTGGTGGAGAGGTAGGTTAGGGATCGTGCGGCTCATCCTCGGCCAGCATCGTCGCCGCGTGCAGGCGGTCGGCCTCGCTCTCCTCCAGCGGGGGCAGCTCGGCCAGGTCCTCCAGGCCAAAGTGCTGCATAAAGAGGTCGGTCACGCCATAGAGGATGGGCCTGCCCACAGTCTCCAGCCGGCCAACTTCGGCAATGAGGCCCCGTTGGGTGAGGGAGCGCAGCACACCGGCGCAGTCTACCCCGCGGATGGCCTCGATTTGGGCGCGGGTGACGGGCTGGCGATAGGCGATGACCGCCAGCGTTTCCAGCGCCGGTGTGCTCAGGCGGGTGGTGGTTTCAAGGTTGAGAAAGGCTTCGACATAGCCGGCTGCGGCAGGGGCGGTGACCAACTGGACTTTGCCCTTGAAGGATTGTAGGCGCAGACCACGACCACCGGCGCGGTATTGGTTGGCGAGGTGCAGCAGCCCCTCCTCGATCTCGGCTTCGGGCAGGGCCAGGGCGCGGGCCAGATCGGCGG
>DATLZJ010000707.1:0-4336 GCA_035574055.1 Caldilineaceae bacterium | reverse complement strand
GATCGGTATCTTCTTAACGCGGCTTGGTTATGTTAAAGCTGTGTCCGTTGTAGTGCTCACAGTAGTGTATGTCGGCACCATTTATTCCCATATATATGTTTTTCAAACCATTCATGATCCAAGCATAATAGGCTACTTTGTGCTGATGCCGCTTGCGGGTCTGCTTTTTGGTACTCGGCCCATGATTCTTTCAGCACTTGTGTCAGCCACAACAATAGTTGTTACATATTATCTTGAGACCCATGGTCTGCTCACACCACTTAAAGGGGTACAAGCTACCCCTGATGATCTCTGGTTTGTTCTAATCTGTCTGGGGTTGAATACCTCGCTTGTCCGTGCATTGTTGACAGACATGGAGGCTAGCGCGGAAGAGGCTCGACGCACCGCTGATGAGCTCAAGATAACTAATCAGGAGCTAGAGGCCAACCAGCGCCTCCTCCAACAGGCCCGCGACCTGCTGGAGGAACGGGTCGCCCTGCGCACGGCAGAATTGGCTAGAGCCAACCAGCAGTTGCTTCAAGAGATTGACGAGCGCCAGCAAAGCGAGTACCGCTTCCGCAGCTTAGCCGAGAACTCGCCCGATTTCATCTACATCTGGGATATCCCATCTCATCGCTGGACCTACTATAACCAGCCTGAGTTGCTCAATCACCCCGTCCACATGCTGGGCGAGCCGGACAACTTTCTCACTTATGTTCACCCGGAGGATGTAGCCAAGCTCCAGGCCCATTGGGAATGGTTGGCCCGCACGCCGGAGCGAAGCGGGCAAGTGGAATACCGGCTGTGCAACGGCGACGGCGTGTGGGAGTGGATCCAAAGCCGCGAGACGGTCCTGGCCCGCGACGAGCAGGGGAACCCCGTTCAGGTGCTTGCCAACCTGACCATCATCACCGAGCGCAAACAGTACGAAGAGGCGCTTCGCACCGCCAAGGAGCAGGCCGAAGCTGCTACCCGCGCCAAGAGCGAGTTCCTGGCAAACATGAGCCATGAGATCCGCACGCCCATGAACGGCGTCGTCGGCATGACGAGCCTTCTGCTGGCGACCCCCCTCAACGCCGAGCAGCGGGCCTTTGTCGAGACCATTCGCCAGAGCAGCGACACCCTGCTTACTATCATCAACGATATCCTGGACCTTTCCAAGGCCGAGTTCGGCAAGCTGGGCCTGGACCGCCAGCCGCTGGACGTGCGCCGGTGCATCGAAGAGACGCTGGACCTGCTCAGCCCCAAGGCTGCGGAGAAGGGACTGGAGCTATGCTATTATGTCTCGCCCGATGTGCCTATCACTGTGTTGGGCGACGTCACCCGGCTGCGCCAAGTGCTGGTCAACCTGCTCTCGAATGCCATTAAGTTCACCCACGAGGGCGAAGTTGTGCTCACGGTCGAAGCCCAGTCGCTGGCGGAGAACCGCAGTAAGCTACACTTTGCCATTCGCGATACCGGGATTGGCATTGACCAGGTTCAGCTCCAGCGCCTCTTCCAGCCCTTTAGCCAGGCGGATACTTCCAACACGCGCAGGTACGGCGGCACAGGGCTAGGGCTTGCCATTAGCAAGCGCCTCAGCGAGCTGATGGGGGGAGAGGTTTGGGCAGAGAGCCAGCCTGGCGTTGGCTCCACCTTCCATTTTACGGTTGTGGCCGAGATATTGCCGCCCGGCCCTGGCGAGATGAGCAAAGCGTCTGCCCTGCGCGCGCCGGCCTCGCTTGCCGGTCGCCACATCTTTATCATAGACGACAACGCCACCAGCCGTGAGTTCCTGAGTTGCTATCTCCAGCAATGGGGTCTGGAGTCCACCGCTACCGGCGCGGTCAACGATATTCGCGCCTGGCTGCGCAGCGGCCGGCCTTGCGATCTCCTCCTGGTCGACCTGCATTTGCCGGGCGTCAACGGGTGGGACCTGGCCCGCGAGGTCAAGCGCCAATACCCGGCGCTGCCCGTCATCCTGCTTGCCGCCGTTGGCGACGGCATGGCGAGCGAGGACGCCGCGGCTCTGGCCGCCATCGTCTACAAGCCTGTAAAACCTGCCCTCCTGTTCCAGGCGTTGCTGTCAGCCCTTGGCGCACAGACGGCAAAGGCCGAGGCATCGCCGTCAGACTTGCCTCTTGACCTTGAGTTAGGCCGGCGCTATCCGCTGCGCATCCTGCTGGCCGAAGATAACGTGGTGAACCAGAAGGTGGCGCTGCGTATGCTCAAGCGCTTGGGCTATGATGCCGATGTCGCCAATAACGGCATCGAGACTGTGGATGCAACCCGGCGCCAGAATTATGATGTGATCCTGATGGACGTGCAGATGCCGGAGATGGATGGGCTGGAGGCGACCCGCCGTATTCGGGCGAGCAAGAACGGCCAGCCTCATATCATTGCCATGACGGCAGCCGCTATGCAGTTGGACAAGGAGAAGTGTCTGGAGGCGGGGATGAACGACTTCGTCTCCAAACCCGCACGTGTGGAGGACTTGGCCGCCGCGTTGAAACGCTTCCTGGTGCAGGATCAGCCTGCGGTCTGAATGAGTTGCGGTACGGCGCTTAGGCCGGCTACAATCCCCGCGGCCAGGTCATGGGCCTGCCGCTTCCGGTCAACCCGGTAGGCAGCCATGCCTACCCTGCGGGCGCCTGCCACACACAGTTCCTCGTCATCGAAGAACAGGCACTCCTCCGGCTGAACGCCCAGCCGCCCGGCCGCAATCCGGTAGGCTTCCGGCGCAGGTTTGGCGGCGCCGATCACGGTCGCGGCGCAGGCGACATCCACCAAGCTGGCGAGGCCGGTTGCTGCCAGCGAGGCTTCCAGGCTTGCCAACGAGAAGTTCGAGAGAACGCCAATGCGCAACCCGGCTGCCCGCGCAGCCTCTAGCGCGGGGCGCGCATCCGGGTAGGGTGTAAGGCAAGTGGTGTAGTCGAAGCTATGCAGGTCGGCGCGCACGGTTGGCGCCAAGCGCAGCTCATCGCAAAGGGAGTCCCATAGGCCACGGAAGAAGGCCGCCTCTTCCGCCGGCGAGCGGGGAAACCCCACCTGTCGCCCCCAGGCTTCCCACCGGTCTGATAACTCCCACAAGGACAACGGGACACGCGGGGCGAAGAAGTGGGTCGCCTTGACCAGGTCGAAGTCGGTCAGCACCCCATCTCGGTCGAAGATGACAGCCCGGAGGGTCATTGGCCTTCCGAATGCTCTGGTTCCGGCGGCGTGGCAGGGACCGGCGGGATGGGGGCAGGGTACCAAAAGGGGCCGAGCCGCACTCCCAGCCCCACCACCGGCGGGTCCTCCCACGCCTGCCGGTACTTCAGCGCTTGCTCGGCGCGCCCGGTCTTGTCCGCCTGCCAGGTCGGTCGCACATAAGCATAGTCGTATAAAATGGTGCGCAACGTGCGTTCGTCGAGGTCATAGCCTAGATGTTGGCGCCAATAGCACTCCAGCTTACCTGAGAGTAATGGTGGAACAATGGATTGATCGAACTGTGGCTTGCCTGCACCTAGGTAAAGCGTAGCCGGCGTAATGTCTGCGCCGTATACGGCTTGAATAAGCGCCTCACGCGCGAAGATCTGCTGCTCAACAGCAATACGCAGGATGCGTGTCCATTCCTGCTCTACGTCGGAGACAACGCTAAACCAGACTGTGGGACCGGTATGCCCAGCAGTAGCGGCCCTGAGCCTTTCCGCGACCGGGACGAGGGCTGGCCAGCTATCAACGCCGATCAGTCGTGCTCGCCAACCTCGCTGCTGGTAATCCGCTAGCGCCTCCGGTCCAGCTGTTCCTTGAGCAACCCAAGTAACCAAATGCTCTACATAGCCACGGGTTATCTCCTGGCTATGATTGCTTATCAACAGAGCGGTAACAATATCCCTTACTCCATGCTGAAAGATCAAGTCTAGACAATTCATCAATTGGCTGCGTGACCAACGGGCATAGGCTTCACTATATGGGGAAAGCCCTGCCAATATAGCGCGCCGTCGGGTACCCCCGGCACCTAGGATGAGTGTAGCAGGTGCCACTCTCTGCACCACCTCGATAGGTGCATGGAGAAACTCTTCCAGCGTAGGAGGTTGGTTGCAGCGATTACTTTCCATTATCTTCTAACTTGGCATTTACTGCGCAGGCTATCCATCCAGTACCGGTGCCTGCTGTTGGACTGCCCATTCTCGGGCCCGTGTAAAAGGCTGCGCCGAGTGGTGTTCTGCAGCTGCAAGCAGGACGCTCAAGTGATAGGTATGGTCAATGCGGCCAGGCGAGTAGATCACCTTATTTAGCCAGAGTTCCTCATAAAGTCGTGATACATTAGCATTAGCCAGCAACCATTGCTCGCCCGAGACCAACTGCGCCTGCCCGTCTGCCGACAGTAGTCGGT
>DATLZJ010000706.1:0-26177 GCA_035574055.1 Caldilineaceae bacterium | reverse complement strand
TAGCCGCGTCTGCCGGGGCGCCGCCTGCCATACCCGCCGCCATCTGATCGGCCAGGGCTTGCGGGTTTGCCAGCACCAGCGTGGCGCGGGTGTAGGCTGCGCTCATGTCGCCGCTGCGCTCGCGATAGAAGGTGGCAATCGGGTCAGAAAGCTGATAGTTGGTCAGCGCCAAGATCGCTTCATCCACCACCACCACGGCCACCTCGGCGTTTTCCACCGGCTGTCCTTGCGCGTCCACCACCGTGACCTCTAGGCTGGTTTCGGCGCCCGGCTCTAGTTCTGTAGCGGCCAGCGTGGGGGTGATGGCAAGCTGGCGGCTCACCGGCGGCACCGGCAGATTGATCCGCCCGACGGCATAGGCCGGGCGGGCCGGCAGGTCAGGCAGCGGCGCGCCTGCATCATCGGTGCGCTCGACCGCGCCCACCAAGTCCACATTGACGTAGAGGTTGGGGATGTGCTCCTCGGCAATCGGCACGCGCAGCGTGTAGGTGCTTTCGGTCATGGTGAAGCGCGTCGCCGAGATGATGCCGCTGCGGTTGAGCGTCAGCAGCGCCTCGGCAGGCGCGAAGGGGGCCTGGACCAGAATCTCAGCCGTGTCGCCGGGCTGGTAGGTTTCGCGGTCGGGGATCAGGATCACCTCCTCCTGCTCGACGTTGCGCGCGGCAGGTCGCTTGCCGCCGGAGACCCAGCGGGTCAGCACCGTCCGGTTGCTGCGCCCCTGGCTGTCGGTGATGGTAGCGCTGATCCGGTATTCGCCGCCGGTGGGCGTCTCGAAAGAGCAGGTCACCGGCTCCTGGGCGGAGGCGATATCACACTCCTGCACATCGGTCTCCTCCTCCACCCAGCGGCCATTGCTGTACTTCCATTCCAGCCGAACGGCGCGCAGCTCGATCAGCCGGTCCTCGACGGGGTTGCCGTCCAGATCGGTGACAATGGCGTCAATCTCCAGCGGTTCCCCCTGGCGCACAAAGGTGCGCTCGCTTCGCAGCCCCACATAGAGGTCGGCAGGATGGACCAGCAGCCCGGTGGTGGAGGCCCACGCCTGGCGGTTGACATCCATCACCACAGCCTCGGCCATAACGCTGTAGGGTTGTGGCTCGCCGGTGGCGCTGAAATCCATGCGCAGATAGTGGGCGCCGGAGGCGTCGGTGCGGCCACTGTAGCTCCAGCTCAAGGCAGGCTGGGGCGGCTCCCAGTACCACCACCAGGGCGTCCAGACGCCAAAGACAAAGTCAGGCCAGTTGGGCGGCGAGTAGCTGCCCGGCGAGGCTGTGACATTCCATCTCGTCTCGGCGTTGGGCAGCGGGCCGCCGGCGAAGTAGGACGCATTCACCGCCACCACTGCGCTCTCCCCGACAAAGAAGGGGCCTTTTTCCTCATTGCGGGCGGTGACCGAAAACTCGGGCCGGCGGAACTCCTGAACCTGGAAACTATGATAGTAGTCGGCGCCAGATACCCCGCTCGCGCCCACAGCATTGAGGTAGATGTTGGCGTAGCCCAGGTTGCTGGCTTCGGGGATGGTGAAGGAGAAGTCGAAGCCGCCCAGGTTATTCACATCGGTCATCTCGTCTATCAGCAGGTTGCCCTGGGGGTCATAGACCTGGTAGCGGACGGCAGTTACGCCTTCCAGCAGGCTGATATCGCCGCCTTTGCCGGCGCCAATCCGCCGGACCCAACCCTTGACGTGAACCTCCTCGCCGGGGCGATACATCTGGCGGTCGTCGAAGACGTACCAGCGGGCCTCATCCTGGACGGCGTAGCGCTGCCAGCCGCCGCCATAGTAGCTGTAGGTGCTGCGCGGCAGGATGGCGGTGTCGCCCTCTAGCTGCGCCACCAGTAGCGGTGATTCGGCGGCAGGTAGCTCAAGCCGGGCGGTGCCGTCTTCGCCGGTCGTGGCGCTCTGCCGCGTCCCCAACAGGCTTACTTTCACCCCGGAGAGGGGGCGGCCATCCTGCAAGGCGGTCGTCCAGGCCAGCAAATCTTCGTAGTCGGTGAAGGCGTCCAGCCCGATCTGCGTCACCTGGACCCACGTCTGGATGCTCTGGTAGTAGTAGTCGCTGCGGCGCATGAAGGCAGGCCGCGGGTAGTCCACGACGACGATCAGGTGGCCGAACTGGCCGGAGAGCGCGCTGCTCAGGTCAATGCTGGTCTCTACGACTGTGTCCGGCTCGGAGGCGATCTGGAAGATGCTGTCCATCACCTTGCGACCGGGCGGCGTAGGCGGCGGGTCGTTCCAGCGGTTGTTCAGGTACTCCTGGTAAGCCGACCAATCCTCCGGCGTCACGGCAAAGGCGCGCACCCGCAGCCGTTCAAAGTTGATGGTATAGAAGGTAAAGACCGGCGTCTCGGCTGATGGGTCCAGGGTGATCAGGGAATCGGTGGGGCCATAGAGCGCCTGGGAAGCCGAGCCGGTCTGGAAGGTCAGGGTCTGATCGCTGCCGAGGGTCTGGCCGAAGATGTCTTTCAACTCGGCATCCAGCGTCACGGCATAGGTGGTGCGGCCCTGGGTAGCGCCGCGCAGCTGGATGGTGGCCCCGTACTGCTCGACAATCAGATTGGGGATAGCTGGCTCAACGCTGACCAACTCTTCGGAGAACGCCGCCGGGTCGAGCGGGTTGTTGAAATTGATGATAAAGGGCGTCAGCGGCGGGCATTCGTCGCCCCAGCTACAGCCGTGATAGGTGACACGCAGGGGCGCGTAAGTCTGGAATGAGAAGGACTGTACTTCGGTTGTGGTCAGCGGCCCTTCGGCGGATGGCGTCCCTGGCCCGATGTTGACGACCACCGTGGTGTCAGCCGGAAACTCCTCTTCGGCGCGGAAGGCAAGCCAACGCCCCTCGCCCACCCGCTCGGCGGTGGCGCGGACGCGGGCATCCTCTTCTACCTCGGCGGGGGTTGCCAGGCGCAGCGGATAGTCTCGCCCCCCGGCGGTGACGCGGATGGTTTCCAGCACGGCGGCGGGGTCAATCTCCTGATCAAAGCCGGCGAAAAGGATGGGGTCGCGCGGCTGAGGGCCATAGCCCGGCAGGCTGTAGGTCAGAGAGGGCGGCGGCGTCGAGAAGGTCCAGGAAACGGTCTCGGCCAGCTCGCCGCCTGTGGCCGAACGGGTGCCCGCCGGGACGGTGGCGGTAAAGACGGTCGCCATCGGGAAGCGTTCCCCCTCGCCTCCGCTGTATTCAAAGGTGAGGGTCTTTGTGCCCACCCAGCGCCAGATGCCCGGCACGGCAGGCGTCAACTGGACCGGCGCTTCCTCGGCGGCGAGCTGCTCGACCGTCGCCAGCGGCACCATCGGCTGATTAAAGGTGACGCTCAGGAAGGGCGCCAGCGGAATCTCCCCCTCCGGCGAGAAGCGCAGCACCTCCAGCGGGCCGCTCTCTACCTCAGCCGGCGGCGCCACCGTTTCCGTGGCCGGGAAGCGTTGCTCAATGGTCTCTCCTGTACGCGGTGGGGGCAGCGATTCAACCGGCAGCCGGAACTCTTGGGTGTCGGTGACGGTCGTGGTCAGCGGCGGCAGCCGGTCCAGGACAACTTGCGTATCGGCCTCGCTCAACGGTTCAGCCGGGGCCGGTGTCGGCAGGGTGACGGTCTGGGGTTGTTCAGCTCCCTCACTCAGCACGATCTGCAAGCCCTCGCCACTGGCGACCGGGTTGCCGGATTCATCTACAAAGATTTCCTGGCTCGATGGGTTGCCGGATGGGCTGCTTGGTAGCATGGCTCTGCTCTCAATCTTGGGGCTGCTATAGACAGGCCAAAATTGCGCGGCTGCCAGGCTGCCAACCAGCAGCACGGCTAGAAGGGGGAACAGAAAGCGGCGGTGTTGGGTGAGCCAGGCGATTGTGCCGTGCATGAACGCCTCCTCCCGTGGAGCGGGGATTCACTGAAGACTGGGTTGGTCGTGCGTTGGGGAAGGGGATAGCGCCCGCAGCTTGGCTGTGGGCGGCGCTCCTTGATTGCCGCAGCGCCTGCATGGTGTGTGACCCTGCGACTCCCTCACTCATTCAGACGGCGGCTCTCCCCGGAATGTTCCGGCAAGGAGCGCCGATTCCAGTGGAAAAGCGGCAGGACAGGTTACTGGCCGCCGCTCCACATTTGGGCCAACTGCTGTAAGAAGATGAGCGGGCCGGCGCCGGCAACGATCAGGATGACATATTTGATGCTCTTGCCGACACTGACGGCAACCAAGAAGGCGAGTATCGGCATTCGTATCATGCCCGCCACAATGCCGGCAAAGTCGAAGAGGGGTAAGGGGAGGGCCGCCAGCACCGCCAGCAGCGCGGGGCCGTAACGACCGGTCAGCTCGCGCAGCCGCTCCACCTGGGCGCGCTGGTGTTCAGGGACGAGGGCGCGCCCGCTGGCCCCTGCGACATAGCCGCTCAACTCACCGATGGCGCTGCCTAGCCCGGCGACGATGCCCAGCAGCAGCGGGTCCAGGGCAACGCCCATTGCCACCACCACGGCGATGCCCGGCGCCGGTAGGATGATGGTCGCGCTGGCGATCAAGCTGATGAGAAAGGCGCCCAGATAGCCCCAGCGTCCCAGGCCCTCCACCCATTCCGGGTGGAGGGCCAGCCATAGGCTGACGACAAGGATTGCCAGCACAGCAGCCCCACCCCAGATGAGCTGCGCCGGCGGGGTCTTGGTTGCCTTGTGCGTCTGCTGCGAGGGACGAGACGCCATCGTATGGGACAGCGTCTCGTCCGCAAGTAGCTCGGCGCCTGGCTGCTCTGGAGGCATGGCCTGGCTCTCGGTGGGCTGGTTGACCGGCAACGGCTTATCCACCGCTGCTGGTGATGGTGATTGATTCGATCGTATCCGATGTGGTCAACTGGGCCAACAGGTCTATTCCCTCAACCACTTGAGCGAAGAAGGGAAAATTGGCATTGGCCTGGGGCGGCGGCTGGACCAGCGCAATGAGCATCAGGCTCCCGCTGCTCAAAATCGCGCCATCGGGCCGCTGCTCCAAAGGGATATACGTCATGGAGCCAATATCAGTTTCAGTCACAACGCCTATCTCCGCGGCGACCCGGTAGCCCACATCGGCAGGTGGGTTGTTATCGGGCGCGCCGAAGACCAGCGAGTCGTTGGGCTGCACCTGGCTAATGGGCGTGCCGTCGTAGAAGCCCAGGTTCGCCAGTACGACGAAGTTGTTCACCGCGACCGGCGCTACATCATCGAAGAGCGCGACAACCAGCGCCCCCTTGCTGGTGGTGATGGTCGCCGTGTAGGTGAGCGCGGTGTCAATGACCATCTCCGGCGGTGTATTATAGTAGTTGACCCGCTCGGCTGCCGGCACTTGGGCCAGTGGACGCTCCCCCGCCTCGGCGGCAGCCGGCGCAAAGGGGGTGGGCGTGGGCGTCGGCGTCGGCGTGGGCGGCGAGGGTGTGGGCGTGGGCAGGATGCTGACATCGCTTTCTTCGATGAGCACTGTGTAGAGCGTATCGCCCGGCTCGGCGGCGCCCTTTTCGGGGTCGCGGCGGGTGATCTTGCTCAATACCTCCTCGCCCTTAATGACTTTGCCGAAGATGGTGTGGTTGCCGTTGAGCCACTCGGTCGGGCCAAAGGTGATGAAGAACTGGCTGCCGTTGGTGGCCGGGCCGCGGTTCGCCATTGCCAGCAGGCCCGACTGGTCAAAGACCAGTCCCGGCACGATCTCATCCTCAAAGGTATAGCCGGGGCCGCCGGCCCCGCTGCCGGTCGGATCGCCGCCTTGGGCCATGAAGCCATCCAGCACACGGTGGAAGGTGGTGTTGTCGTAGAAGCCTTGGCGGGCCAGAAAGACAAAGTTGTTCACCGTCTTGGGCGCCCGGTCGGCAAAAAGCTGAACCTCGATGTCGCCCTTCTCCGTCTTCAGGGTGGCATAGTAATACTTCGCCGGGTCAATGGTCATGGATGGCGGTTCGCTGTACATCCCATTCCGGTCGGCGGGCGCGAGGGTCGCGGCGGGGCCAGGCTCGGCCAGGTCGGGCGGGGGCACTGTCGGCGCCTCCTCCGCAGACGCCTCGGTGGCGGCGGGTGTGGCTGTCGCCTCGCTGGCCTGCGCCTCACCCTGCTCATCGGCGGCCTGGGCGCCGGGCGCAGGGGTCGTTGCCGGATCAGCGGCAGGCGTCTCGGATCGGCCACAGCCGGCCAGAACAACCAGCCCCAGCGCCAGGACAATGAGCCACAGCAGGCGCTGTGGACGGTTCCTCAGGTATCTCGCAATCAAGAAATGCTCCTTAGTTGCTCCTTGGCCGGTTCCGGCTCACGGACACCGCCGTTCCGGAACTCCAGCCACCAAATGCCATAGACTGCCAGCGCCACCGTCAGCGCCGCCACAAAGACGGCCTCCGGCAGGGTGGCCTGGGTAAGGAAGATCGCCAACAGGCCGATGCCGCCGGCGATCAGGTAACAGATTAAAACGGCCTCACGCCGGCTGCCGGTCAGCCGGGCCAGGCGATGGCTGAGATGGTCCTTGCCTGGGGTCGTGAGCGGGTTCTTGCCGCGCCGGAGCCGGGAAATGAAGACCAGGGTTGTGTCGAAGATGGGCACCGCCATGACCAGCACTGGGATCAGCCAGGTGACGGTGACGCTGTTGCTCGGAAAGCGCAGCTTGATGCCGACCGCGGCCAAGAGAAACCCCAAGAACAGGCTGCCCGTGTCCCCCATGAAGATACGAGCGGGGTTCCAATTGTGGATCAAGAAGCCGGCGCAGGCGCCTGCCAGCGCCGCAGCCAAGGCGCCGACCAGGTATTGGCGGCTCATGGCGGCCAGCAGGGTGAAGAAGACGGCGGCGATCATGGCGATCCCCCCCGATAACCCGTCCATGTTGTCGAGCAGGTTCATGGCATTGGTAATGCCCACCACCCAGAGGACGGTGATCATCCAGTCGAGCCAGCCACCGAAGAGGCGAACGCTGACCCCGCTGTAAATGAGAATGCAGGCGGCAAGCACCTGGCCGCCCAGCTTAATATAGCTGCCCAGCCCCCAGCGGTCATCCACCACCCCCATCAGGCTCATGAGCGTCGCGCCGATAAAGATGCCGACGAATTGGTTGACATAAAATCGGTCGCCAAAGAAAAAGAGCACCAGGAGAAAGGAGAGATAAATGGCCGCGCCGCCCAGCAGCGGCACCGGCGTTGCATGGATTTTGCGGGTGTTGGGGCTGTCAATGACGCCCAAGCGCAACGCGACCAGCCGCGCCACCGGCGTGACGCCGATTGCCAAGAGCAAGGCACTGACGGCGAGCAATAGATAGGAATTCATAGGGCGATATCCTGTACCAAATCCAGTAGATGCGCCTGTTTGCGCACAAGCCGGTACATATTACCCGCCATTCAACCTCGTAATCAGTGCGGTGATCACCGGCCGCTCTTCTACGGGGGCCAGAGCCAACGCCTGATTGGCGTAGGTCAGGGCGTCTGCCTCCTGGCCCATCTGCTGCATGACCTGAGCGAGCGCCAGCGGATGCTCATAATTGTCCGGCTCCAGCGCCGCCAGCGCGCGGAGCACGTCCGCCGCCGCCGGCCAATTTTCGGTAGCCGCATAGAGGGTGTATAGCCGGTTCAGGGTGCCGATGTCGTTCGGGTCGGCCTGCCGCGCCTGCTCCAGATGGCCGATGGCGATGTCTAGCTGGCCGGCAGCCTGGTAAAGCTCTGCGGCAAGCCGGCGCAAATCGTTCATCTGATTCAGATCGCTGTTGCCCACAACGGCAATGGCCCGCTCGACCCAGGCAATGGCCTCCTCGGCGTTGCCCTGGTCGCGATAGAGGATTGCCAGGTTGCGCATGGCGCCGGTGTTGTTGGGCTGTAACTCTACCACCCGCTGATTGGACGCAATGGCCCCCTCCAGGTCGCCGGTGCGCGCCTGGGCGACGCCCAAATAGCTCCAAAGCTGGGGGCGATTGGGCAGGTTGGCGAGGCCCTGCTCCAGCAGCTCAATCTCTTCCGCATAGCGTTCGCGCCGCTCGTAGAAGTCGGCCAGCAGCAGATAGGTCTGGTCATACTTCGGGTCCAGGCTGAGGCTGTGCAAATAGGCTGCCTCGGCCTGGTCGTCCTCGCCGCGGGCCAGGTGAGCATTGCCCTTTTCATTCCAGAGGTGAGCGGCGTTGGGGCTGAGCTGGACGGCCCGCTCATACATGGCAATGCTGCGGTCCAGCATTGCCTGGCGCAGCTCCGGATTCTCAGGGGAGAGGTCAGACCAGGAGCGATAGAGCCGGGCCAGGTTCGCCGTGTGGTCGGTGTTGAGCGGGTTGACCCGCTGGGCCTCCAACAGCACGATTTCGGCGGCGCGCAGCAAGTCTTGCCGCCCCATCTGGCTCACCTGCTCGGTGGTCAGCGACAACACATGGTTCAGGCTGGCGTTCTCCGGCAACTGGTACGCGCCCTCAGGCTCCTGCACCTGCTTGGCCTGTTCCAGCAGGGCGCGGCCCAAGAAGAGCATATAATGGTCCTCGGTGCGCCGCGCGTTGAGCGCCCGCCGGTACAGCTCGATGCTGGTCAGCCAGTTGCCCTGGTTGTCGAATTGCTGGCCCTGTTTATAGATGATGTCGGCGCGGACAAGGGCGATATTGACACGGCTGATCGCAATAAAGATCAGCACCGCCAGCACAACGCCGCCCGCCGCCGCCAGCGCAGCGCGGCCGGCATCAGGCAGCCGCCGGTCACGCAAGTGGGGCCAGGCATAGACCGCGCCGGACGCCAGCAGCCAGAGCACGATCAGCCAGGTATAGATGGCAAAGTGGCCGGCTACGTGGGCCAACTGCTCGTCCAGCGTGCTGCCGCCCGCGCCCTGCACGAGCCGGCCGCCTTGGTATGCGCCATAGAGCAGCCAGGCGCCCCAGACGACCAGCGCATGGAGACCCAGGCCGCGCAGCCACCAACCCCCGCCGGGCGTGCGCCGGTGTTGGAGCGATTCGGCGCTCAGGCCGATGACGGCGGCGACTAGCCAGGTAAAGAGGAGCAAAAAGAAGATGGCCGGGCTGCTGACAACGCTGCCGCCAGTGGACCGCTCCAGCACGCTGGCAAAGAGCACGTCCAGGGCGCTCGTCAAGCCCTGGCTGTTGGTGGTATAGGTAAAGACCAGCGTGATAAAGACCAGCGCGTCGGTCATCACCGTGGCGGGCAAGGCCGGCGGGTAGACCGGCACACGCCGGACGCTTGCGCGCCCAGCGCGACCGCGCTTTTTGCCCTTGCCCTGGTCGCGCGCCGGCTGTTCCTCGACCTGCTCTTCTTCCTCCACCTCTTGCGCGATGGCATAGGCCGAGGGGTGCGCCCAACCCATGCCGAGAACCATCAACAGCGCCGTTTGGATCCAGAAGTAGGTACGCGTGGCGGCAATGGCGATGCCGAAGTGAATCTCGATGAAGTGGGCGGTGAGGGTCGCCAGGATGGTGATGATCAGCAATTGGCGGGGCAGATCGGCCCGGTTCCAACTCAGCTCGGAGTGGAGAAAGGCCGAGAGGGTGACATAGGCGCCCAGTCCCAGGATTAAGCCGGCAGGGAGCGCTACGCCCAAGAAGCGCCAGCCGCTGTCATAGACATAAAAGACTACCACCAACACCGCCGACGCCAGCGCCAATGAGACGCCAAAGAGGAGGGCGTCCTGGCGATTGATCAGCAGCCCCAGCCAGCGCAGCGCCCAATAGAAAATGGCAATAAAGAGAGTGAAGTAGGCCAGAAAGCCCAAGATGCCGGTGATGACCAGGGCATCCCAGGTCTCATTGTGAGAACGGTCAGGGCTGGCGTTACGCGCCTCGTATTGGGCCAGCTCTGGCGGATAAAAGGGATTGTACGCGATCCACATGGCCTCCGGCCCATAGCCGATCAGCGGGCGGAGGGCATTGTAGGGGTCTTCGCTGCCGTCCGGATGGGTTAACGGCTCGTGGGGAAAGACCATCTCGGCGGCCCCCTGCCAGATGAGCACGCGCACGCGCCCGGTGCCGCTCTCTGACTCCAACATGGTCGTGAGCCGCCCCACATAGGGGACATCGGCTAACCCCGCAAAGAGCGAGGTGGTGTTCATTAACACCAGCAGCAGCGCGCCGGTTGCGCCCAGACCGATCCAGGCCAAGGTCCAGAGACGGTGATGTTTGGGCCGGAGGGCGGTAAAGAGCAGCAGGACAAAGAGATAGAGGCCAAACAGCAGCCCCATCCAGGGGCCGCGGCTCTGGGTCCAGAAGATAGCCAGGAGCTGGACCAGCAAGACAAAAAGGTAAGCGCCGCCGGCCAGGGCCGTGGGCATGTCCTGGCTGTCTACATGATGGGCCGGCTTATAGCCCAAGAGGTAGGCAAAGCTGCTGTAGACCCGCTCCAGGGTGAAGAAGAAGGCCATGATCAGATAGGCCGCCAAAAAGATCGCGTTGCCGGCATTGGCGGCGACGCGCGTGGTGACATCGCCTCCCCAAGGGAGCGGGTCAATGCGATAGTGCTGGATGACGCCGTAGATGGCGATGGGCAGGCTGGTCAGGACGATGGCATGTTGCAGGCGGCGGATCTGCGCCGGCGAGCGCAGGTGTGCGGCGGTGAGCAGCGCAATCGTCACATAGCTCAGAAAGGTATAAGTGCCCTGAAGGCGCTGATAGGAACCCCACCAGCTTACGAAGCGCGCGACGCTGAAGGTCGTGCTGAGCAGGTAGGCGGCGATCAGCAGCAGGATCGGGATCAGCAGAGGCGTCCGGCGCAGGTCCGCCCAAAGACCCAGGGGCGCGGCGGGCGGTTCCTCGCCCGAAGGCGCGGCGGGCGGGGCCGTGCGAAAGGCAGGCAGCCAGGGCTGGCCGCCGTTGGCCAGCTTAATCAGCCAGGCAAGCAACATCACCAGCGCAATTGAGCGGATGAGGCTGATTTTGTCCGGCTCAAAGACGCGGCTGGAAAAGACGTTGAAAAAGAGCGGGGCAACGACCAGCGCCGCCAACCAACCGGCTTCGATGACGCCGTTGAGCCAGGCGTCGAGCTTTGTCTTAGAGATGGTCATGGGTCTTGGGTCTCTACCAACCGTTCTGTCGTCGATGGGCATGGCCTCTGCATGCCGTGCCAAGCGCCTATGCTACCTTAGCACAGGGGTTGGGTCAAACTGATCGAGGTAGAGCATCGGCTGTGATCGGCTCCAGCAGGATTTCCCGTCCGGCGCGCGCCGATTCGTAGATCGCCAACACCAGGGCGAGCGATTTGCGCGCTTCTTCGCCGGGGGTGCCCGGCGCCCGGCCGGTCAAGACAGCCTGGGCGAAGTCGCGCAGCACCTCGCGGTGGCTGTACCCATAGACGGAGGGAGGGTCAACGACCTGGCTGGTGAGGATTTCGGCCTCCTGCTCCAACTGGCCCTCCACCTTCCAGAGCACAATGCGGTTGAGCGCGGTGCCGCCGATTTTGACCGAGCCACGCTCCCCAAAGATGGCGACCGAGCCTTCCAAGTTTTGCGGCCAGGTCAAGGTGGAGCCTTCGATGGTCGCCAGCGCGCCGTTGGCGAAGCGCACCACCGCCACCCCTACGTCCTCCGCCTCCATCTGATGGGCCAGGGTGGCGGTGTAGGCAAAGACCGAGCGCGCCGGCCCCAAGAACCACTGGAGCGCATCAATGTGGTGGATGCTCTGGTTCATGAGCGCGCCGCCGTCCATGGCCCAGGTGCCGTGCCAGCCGTCTTCATAGTAGGACTGGGGCCGGTACCAGCGGACACAGGCATTGCCCAGGTAGAGCGCGCCGAGTTTGCCGGCGTCAATCAGCTCGCGCACCTGGCGCATGGGGTGGTTGTAGCGGTTTTGCAGCACGACGCCCAGCGTGCGGCCCGCGGCGCGCGCCGTTTCGATCATGCGGTCGGCATCGGCCAAGGTGATGGCAATGGGCTTCTCCACCAGCACATGCTTGCCGGCATTGAGGGCGTCCAGGGTGACTTGGGCATGAAGACCGCTGGGCACACAGATGCTGACGGCGTCAATATCGGGGCGGTCCAGCAGCGCCCGATAGTCGGTGTAGGGGGTCGCGTGGTATTCCTGGGCAAAGTGCTCGGCCCGGTTGGCGCGCAGGTCGGCGACGGCTACCAGGCGGGTTTCGGGCAACTGCTGGAGCGATTGGGCGTGGCGGGGGGCTACCCGCCCACAGCCGATCAGACCAAAGCGAAGGGTCATAGGGCAGTCCTTGGGCGTCACCTGCTCAACGCTTCCTGATAAAAGGCGATGGTGCGGGTGAGCATGGCGGCTTTGCTAAAGACGGCATGGGCGCGGGCATGGGCGGCCTGGCCCAGGGTCCGGCGCAGGGGTTCATCGGCCAGCAGCCGGTTGATGGCCGCGGCCAGCGCCGGGGCGTCGTTGGCGGGCACGACGAGGCCGGTCTGCTCATGCTGGTTGACAAAGGAGGTGCCGGTGCCCAGCTCGGTGCTGATGACCGGCAACCCACAGGCCATCGCCTCGACCAGCACCAGACCAAAGGCTTCGGCCCGGTTGGTAGAGGGCAGCACAAAGAGGTCGGCGGCGTGGTAGGCGGCCAGCTTGTCACGGTCGGGCCGCTCGCCCCAGAAGGTGACCTTGCCGTTCAACCCCTCCGTTGCGGCCTTGCGCTGCCACACCTCCCCCATCGGCCCGGAGCCGATGACCAGCAGGTGGGCGTCAACCTGGTGCATGGCGTCCAGCAAGACGTGCAGCCCTTTGTAGTGGCGGAGCCGGCCCACAAAGAGCAGCAGGGGACGCTCACCAAAGCGGGCGCGCAGCTCGGCGGCCTCGACCTGGACGGCAGGAGCGCCGGCAAGCTGGTCTAGCTCAATTCCAAAGGGGATGACCCGGCACTTTTCGGGAAAGGCGGCCAGAAAGGGGGAGCTGCTCAGATAGGCCGGGGTGGAGACGGCGATCAGGTGGGCGCGGCGCAAAACCTGCCAGAGAAAGGGGCGATAGAGCCGGCCTAGCACCCGTTGGCGCACAATGTCGCTGTGATAGGTGATGACGAAGCGGCGGCTTCGCCCCAAGAACAACTGGGCCAGCTCGCCCGGCGGATAGGGGAGATGGGCATGGGCGATGTCAACCCCCTGCTCCATGCGGTACAGCAGGGGATAGAAGGCTGCGCTGACCGGCGCCGACGAGACCGAGAGCAGCCGCCCGGCCTTGGTCACCGGCACGCCGTCCAGCGTCAGCCGCTCGGTCTGGGGGCCGGTGTTGGTGACGAGCACCTGGGCGTCAATGCCGCATTCGCGCAGACCGCGGGCGAGCACGCCGATATGGTTCTCGATGCCGCCCATCACGGGCGCGTAATCTTTGTAGATATGGAGGACGCGCATCGGCGCTATTCCTTCTTGGGTCGTGCCTTCCTATGACTCATGACCGAGCCAACAGCTCCCGGTATAGCCGGTCCATGCGCTCGACCATGGTCTCGACGCGGAAATGGGTCTGGGCGCGGTGCAGGCCGGCTTCGCCCATCCGGCGGCGGAGCGCCTCATCCGCCAACAACCGGCGCAAGGCGTCCTCCAATGATGCAATATTCTGCCGCTCCACCAAAATACCGGTCTCGCCGTCAATAACGGCTTCAGGCACGCCGCCAGCGCAGGTCGCCGCCACCGGCAGCCCTGCGGCCATCGCCTCCAGTATGGTCAGGGGCAGCCCCTCCCAACCCCAGGTAGTGAGGGTGTAGAGGTCGCTGGCTGCATAGAGGGCCGGGATATCGGTGCGCCAGCCGGCGAGGGTCACGGCATTTTGCAGGTTGAGCTGCGCAACTAGGGCCTCAATGGCCGGGCGGTCCGGCCCATCGCCGGCGATCAGCAGGTGGGCGGTGGGGTAGGCGGCGCGCACCGCGGCCAGCGCATGGAGGAGGGTGGGGAAGTCGCGCGGTTTATAGAGCCGGCAGATGGTGGTGATCAGCAGCGCCTCCACCGGCACGCCAAGCGCGCGGCGGATGGCTGCGCGCTCGCCCGCTTGCGCAGCGACCTGGCTTGCCAGGGCAGCGACAGGGATGCCGTTCCAGACGACCGTGATCCGCTCCGGCCGCGCCACGCGCGTTTGCGCCAGCGCCTCCTTTTCGGCGTGACAGACGGCGACCAGGGCGTCGGCCAGGGGCGCGAGGCTCCGCTCCACACCGATCTGGAGGCGACGACGCAGCCCGCGGTAAAAGGGGGCGGCATAGCCATGCACCGAATAGACCAGGCGCGGCCGCGCGCGACCCAGACTCCAAGCGGCCAGCCGGCCAATGAACGCCGCACGTGCGCCGTGGAAGTGAACCAGGTCGGTCTGCTGCATCAGGCGGCGCAACTGCGCTAGCCCGGCCCAGGACAGCCCTCCGGCAATGGGTACCGGGGTGAAGTCGAGAGCGGCGAAGTCCTCACGGGTGACGGCGCCGCCGTCTTCAGGCATGGCGACCGCCATCGCATAGCCTGCGCCCTGTAGCCCCAGGGCCAGGTCGCGCACATGGACGGCGCCGCCCCCTCTGGAGGAAGCGATGACCTGGAGGACGCGCGGCCGGGCGCTCATGGTCGCTGCTCCAGCAGGCGCGCGACCTGCGCCTCGATGGTATCCACCTGGGCGTCCCAGGAAAAGCTGGCGGCGGCGGCGCGCAGCCGGCGGCGCTCATCCGCTGTCGGGGGATGGTCGAGCGCAGCGCAGATGGCGTCGGCAAAGCCCTCGGCGTCGGCGGCCATGCGAATCTTATCCGCCTCACGCGCCAGGTAGGGCAGGTTGGCCGCGACCACTGCTTTTTCCATGGCTAAATATTCATAGAGCTTGAGCGGCGACAGCCCTTGCGTGTAGCGGTTGATCCGGTAGGGGATCAGGCAGACGTCAAACGCAGCCACGTAGGCGGGCGCGGACTCATGGGCGCAGGCGGGCGCAAAGTAGACGTTGGGCAGGCTTTGCAGCGGGGGGAGGTCAATCAGATGGCGCTTGACCGGGCCGACCAGGACAAAGCTCACCGCCGGCAGCCGGCGCGCACAGCCGGCCAGCAAGGGAACGTCAATGCGGTCGTCCAGCGTGCCGAGGAAGCCGGCCCGCGGGTGGGGAACCGAGGCCAGGGCCGCCGGTTGGGGATAGGGGCGCGCCGGGTCAAAGAGCGCCGGGTCCACGCCGCCCGGCAGATAGAGGGTATTGGGGTTGTAGCGGCGTTTGGCCTCGGCCAGCGCCTCGGTGCGCGCCACCACCAGGTCCACCCGGCGGCAGAGGTCGGCTTCCAGCTTGGGGATCGCGTCCGGCCCGGCCAGCGGGTAACGCAGGGCGGTAAAGTCGTCAATGCAATGGTAGACGGCCAGCCGCTCGCCCAGCCGGCCCACCAGCCGGCCCGAATTGGCCCAATAAGTCCAGAGAATGTCAGGTTGCCAGCCGGCGCGCGCCAGCGCGCCGCGCAGGTCGCGCGCCAGCAGCGCCTGGTTGGCGGCGTTGGTCCAGGGATGGTAATAGATGGGCAGCACCGGCCGGGGCGTATAGACCAGCAGCCGCCCATCCAGGCCGGGCATCTCTGTAGGCGGGGAGAGCCGGCCCATGCGTCTGAGCGAGCGCCGGGCCGCGGCCGGGTCCGACAAGAGCGAATGGAGCGCGCGCGGCACATTGACAAAGAGCACGCGATGGCCGCGGCGGGCGAGGCGCAGCGCGATCTGCTGGCGGGAGCCGAATTGGGGCGCGTCCCAGTCGGTGGTGGAGAGAAAGACAAAGGTATGCACCGGATCAAGTCGCCTCTGGCCTGATAGCAACGATGCCGTAACCGGTCGTGTAGCTACGGATATACGGGTGATTTTGCAGCCGGCGACTCTGCTCCAGCGCCAGGGCGGCCATCTGGAGCGGCGCCACCAACCCGACCAGCGCCAGCCCGCGCAGCAGCCGCCCCACGGGTCCCGGCAACCGCACCTGATTGGCCGTCAGCTTCAGCATATTGGCAGCGGCGGCAAATAACAGACCTTGGGCCTCGACCTGGACCTGGGTAAAGCCCAATTCGGCCAGCAGATAGCGCCAGTAGGTCTCTGTATAACGGCCAAAGTCATAGGGGTCGGCATGGATCGGATAGAGGAAGGGCGCGGTGATCACCAATGTCCCGCCGGGGCGCAGCACGCGCGTCGCTTCGGCCAGCACACGCCGCGGTTCCGGCACATGCTCCAGCAACTCGGTGCAGATGACCACATCAAAGGTTGCCGTAGGCAGGGGGAGCGCGGCCGCGTCTGCTTGGAGATCGGGCGACTTGTCGGCAGTCAAGTTGGCGTAGAGGACGTGCAGGTCATAGCGGCCAATATCAAAGGCGCCGCGCTTGACTTTCTTGTGCCCACCCAGGTCTAGGACCCGGCTGCCCACCGGAAGTTGGGCGGCAACGCGGTCCATAAAGTGGTCTATAAAGTAGCGGCGCAGCGAGTAGTGGAGGGAGAATGTGCGCAGCGGTGGCTGTGTCATGGGCGGCTCTCCGGTGATTTGCGGACCAGACCGCACAAAAGCATGACCTCACGGCGGATCAATTCGTTCAGGTCATAGTGTTGAGCGATGGTCGTGTAGGCGGCGCGACCGAGCCGTTCGGCCAGCGTATGGTCGGCCAGGACTGTCTCGAGTTGATCGGCCAGTTGAGCCGCATCGCCTGGGGGAAAGAGCAGCCCGTTCTCGCCAGGCTCGACCACACTGCGGTTGCCTGGAATGTCGGAGACAACCACGGGGAGACCACAGGCCATCGCCTCTAGCAGCGCCTTGGGGTGACCTTCCGAGTGAGAAGGGAGGACAAAGGCGTGGGCGTTCCGTAGGAGCGGCGGCAGCCGGTCGTGGCTGACGATGCCGTGGAAGTGAACATTCAGGCCCAGCCGTTGCGCCTCCTGGACCAGTGGGTCGCGCAGGGGGCCATCCCCCACCAGCGCCAGGCGGATAGACCTCCCCGACTGCTGGAGCCGGTGGGCGGCGCGGAGCAGGGTGAGCGGGTCTTTGTGCTCCGTGAGCCGGCCGAGAAAGAGAACGGTGGGCGGGGAGCCGGGGGACGGCGCATCCGCCGGATAGAAGAGACGCAGATCGACCCCATTGGGGATGAGATGGAGCCGGTTAGGCGGCACGCTCTGGCCCAGGTCACGGGCGATCTCTGTTGTGGTGACAATGATGGCGTCGGCGATCTGAAACGTGAGCCGGCTGAGCAGCCAATAGTAAAGCGCCAATGCCTGCCGGCCATCGCGCCGGGCCAGCAGCGCATAGTGATAGCCATAGGTAGCGGCAATCGGCATTCGCCAGCGGCGCTTGGCAAGCCAGCCGGGCACAATGCCGGTCGCCTGAAAAATGCGCAGCACATGGCAGGTCGCCAACGGACCGGCATGATGTCTTGCCATGCGCCAGGCATAAAGATGCGATAGCGCCTCGCGCCGATTGGGCAGGACCTGGAAAGTCGGTGGAAAGGCAATGGCCGGAAAATCGCCGGGCGACTCGTTGCGATAGGAGCAGTAGTAGAGCTGGTCGAACGCTTCCGCATAGCGGGGCAGATAGCTGGCCGCAAAGCGGGCGAGCTGGCCCGTGTTTTGGAGGGCGGTCAGACTACCGCCGATGGGTGGAAGAAGGCCGAGATTCATGGCTGGAAAACTTGGGTTTCTTGGCCGGATCATTGACCAGTTGCTGGTACAAGGCCAACGTCTGTTGGGTTGTGCGCTCCCAGCGAAAGAGCCGGTCAATGCGCTCGGACGCTGCCTGCCCCAACCGGCGTGCCAGCACAGGGTTTTGCAGAAGATACAAGATGGCAGTCGCCAGCGCATTCTGATCCGCGGGCGGAACCAGCAACCCTGTGACGCCATCTTCCACCAGTTCCGGCAGGGAGCCGGCTGCTGTGGCGACGACCGGTACGCCACAAGCCATCGCCTCGCCCACCGCCAGCCCAAAGCCCTCCATCAGCGAGGCGCTCACCAACAGGTCAGCGCGGCCATAGAAGGCTAGCTTGGTCTGCTCATCTACACGGCCGGCGAACTCGACCCCATCGGCGATGCCGAGCGATGCAGCCTGGGAGCGCAGGGCAGCCTCCTCCGGCCCACTGCCCAGGAGTACCAGATAAGCCGTAGGCAGTGCAGCTCGCACCTGGGCAAAGGCTGCAAGTAGCCCAGCCACATTTTTGCGTGGAATGAGACTCCCCACATGGATAATGACCTGTCTACCGGCTAAATGGGAGCGGGTCTGGGCTAATGTGTCTGTCAGGCCAGGCCGGAATTGTGCGTCAATGCCATAGGGGATCACCGCCAGCCGTTGTTTAGCTACACGGAAGCGGGTTATGACATCGGCGGCGGTAGCGGCGCTGCCTACCAGGAGCAAGTCGACCTGCCGGGCCACGCGACCATCCACCAGGCCGGTCCAGCGGTCGGGGTCGGTGTGATGATGGTGAGCCACAATGGGGACCGGCAGATGGTAGACGCGGCGCGCCCAGAGCGCCGCCAAGCCGGTGAAGCGTAGGGAATGGACGCGCAGTAGGTCAAAGGGGCGGTCGCGGTAGCAACGGCCAATATAAGGCGCCAAATAGAAATTGCTGACAAACCAGCGGTAGCCTCGGCGCAAGGGCAACCACGTGATGCGAAGGTTGGGCGCCGTGGGTGCAGGCGATCCGGTGGGCAGCAACACATCTATCTCGACGCCCGCCTGCGCGAGTCGGGTGAGGATGGCAACATCATAGACCTCGCCGCCGCGGGTGGCTGTGGGCGAGAGGCCAAGCTGGGGCGAGCAGATACGCATCAGCGGCCTAGCCTCCGTGTGAGACGTACCCGTACATTCTCCACCCGTTGTTGGAGGCGCGAGCCTTCGGAAAAGAGACGCAGGCGCAGGTCTGGCCGGAGCAGGTCGAAGTGTTTGACCCGGCGCGGGAGCCGGTCCAGCCAGTTGGGGGCTAGCTCGACGCCCAGCCCTGGGCCGGCAGGAAGGGTCAAGGCGCCATCGCAGATCTGCCAGGGCGGCGCCGCCACGTCCAAGCCCAGCCGTTGGGGGCCAAGCCCTTCCATCGAATCGCAAGCGGGCAGCGCAGTAGCGAGATGCAAAATGGCGGCGGTGCCGATCCCCAGGTCCTCGGTGCAGCCGATCAGGACGCCGATGCCGTGGCGGCTGCATAGCTCGATATACTCTTGGGCCAGTGTAATGCCGCCGACGCGTGTCAGCTTTACGTTGAGCAGGTCAATCGCCTCGGCGGCGATGGCCGCTTGCAACTGCTCCAAGGTCAGGATGCTTTCGTCCAGGATCACAGGCACGCCTAGCTCCCGGCGCAGGGCGCGCAGGCCGGACCAATCGCGTACCTGGAGCGGCTCCTCAAAGGCGCGCACCCCTAGCTCGGCCAGCCGCCGGTATAGGCTGGCTGCGGCGGGCCAGGTGTAGGCATGGTTGGCGTCCACCCGCAGCTCTACCGCCGGCCTGACCCGCTCACGCACCTGGCGCACCAGCGCCACATCACTCTCTGGGTTGCTGCCGATCTTCAGCTTGAGATGACGCGTGCCCCGGCGGAGAATTTCATCCAGTTGGCGGTCGAGGGCAGCCCCACCGGCGATGAAAAGCTGCTCAGTCACGGGGACCGATTGGCGGGCCGGCCCACCCAACCACTGGGCGACGGTGCAACCTTCGCGGCGGGCCTGGAGGTCCAGCCAGGCGCTGTCGAGGGCATAGGCCACCCCCGGCTCGGTTGCAGCCCACTGGCGTAGTTGGTCGCGCCAGACGTCACGATCGAACTGAGGAGAGAGCGCCTCCAGGGCCGGGCGAACCTGGCGGGCGAGGAGCGCGCCGGCAATGTGAGGCTTGGCCCGATACAGGACTCCTTCGCCTGTACCCGTGAGATCACTGGCCGGGTCGCTTAACTGTACAAAGATGTGTTGCGAGTAGAGAATACGCGCCAGGGCGATCCGAAAGGTAACGGGGACCGATAGAAGATGGGCCGCTGTCAATTTCATAGAATTGTCTTCACCGCATTGCCGGACTGATTGCCAGATGCTATTCCCTTATCTGGGGTGTGCTTCCTGGCGTGTGTGTTCAGTCCTGCTTACGTTCAAATACTCCCCAATAGGCCACGGCAAAAAGATTTGGATAGCGGTGCGCCCACCACGTGTAAAGAGGCCCATGCCGCCACCAAGCCGGTGGATAATACCCAGCCTCGACTGCGATCTGCCAGCCTGCCGGCAGCCACTCCCGTATCATCTTACGGGATTCGGCCAAACTGGGCAGCCAACGTTGCCGATTACGTGGCTCCAGACTGTATTCTTTGGAAAGCACCTTGCCCTGCAGGAATCTCAGCCGGAACCCCAACGCATAGAGATTGGGGAGGCTGATGATTACATATTGCCGTGCAACCCGGAATAGCTCCAGGAAAACCTGGCGCATCGGCTCAATATGCTCCAGCACATCTGTACAGATGCTTGTCTGAAATGCGCCATCGCGAAACGGCAAGGTGGGTGTATTCAGATCGAGCCTGACATCCGGATTGCCGGCGATATCACAACCTACATAATTGGAGACATGCTCACGCAACAGTGCATCTCCACACCCAACATCGAGGACGCGACCACACAATTGTCTGGCGAAATTACGTGCAATGAACTGTGCTCGTCCCTTTCGATCAAAATATGCGCCCTCGAGTCTCCCCATCATAGGGTTCCATTCCGCCTTTCTCTCTTCTCCGTCAGGCGCGGCGCCTGCCCCATACGGCCGGCGTATGTTACTGCAAGGCGATGTTGTTCCAAGACTATCAAGACTATACTGTAAGATTGGGGCGAATCCGCTCGCACACGAGCAGCCATAGGTCGTGGATCTCGCGCTGTATTCCTGCACGGTCTAGCAGCCAGAGTAGAACGGCATAGCAGGCGATACCAGCCAGCACAAGCGCCGCCAGCGCAGGCAACGAATGGGGTAGATAGGAGGCGATCCAGGCTACAAGGATCCCCATTCCGGTCGCGGCCATGAGTTGCGGGCGAATCGCAGACCAGAAGCGCCGGTGCGAAATTCCCAGATAGCGGTTTGTTAGCCAAAGCGACCATCCCCCTGAGAGCGCCATAGACAGGGAGACGGCCCAGGCGACGCCCGGTGTTTGCCACAGCGCCCCTAACCCAACCATGAGTGTCACCAGGATGACCAGGCGCACGGCGGCAAGTTGGGTTGTGACGCCAGGCCGGCCGGTCGCCGTAAAGATGTTCCCTACCAGGCGGCCAAGGGTACGAAACAAGGCGAAGACGCACAAGATGCGCGTCAAGGCCACTGCCGGTTCCCACTGCTCACCGTAGAGTCCGATAATGCCTGCCGGCGCAACGGCCATCAACCCCAAGATCATGGGCAAGGTTATATAGCCGGTCAGCCGCATGGCCCGCAAATAAACCCTGCCGATCTGTCCCCAATCCTGTTGGAGCTGCGAAAACGCCGGAAATGTCACGCGGGCAAGCACGGATGTGACCAGGTCCACGGTGAGGTTGACCGTCGAGAGCGCAAGGCCATAATAGCCGACTTCGGCCAGTGTGGTGACCTTTCCCAGATAGAAGATATCGAGCCGGTTGATGGCAAATAACATTAGCGAGATCAGCACCAAGTGTCGGCCAAAACGCAGAAGCCGACCTGCTGCCTGTCTATCCAAGTGCAGCGCAACGCGCACAGCGGCTGCTCGCCAGAATATCGCCGAGCGCAGCCCCGTACTCACCAGGATGCCCGCCACCAGGCTCCAGACGCCGACTCCCCACCAAGCCAGCGGCACCGACACAAGCGCATAGGCAACCTGCCCCCAAATCTCTCCCCTTGCCCGCGCGCGAAAGTGCATTCTGCGCTCCAAGAGGCTGCCCGGCACAATGCTGATCCCCGTTAGCAGCAGGTTGAGGCTCATCGCCCGCACAACCCACGTCACTGGCGGCGCCGCGTAGTAGGTTGCGATCATTGGCGCCGCCAGGTATAAGACAGCCGCAAAGGCCAGCGAGATGACGGTGTTGATCACAAAGGCGGTCTGTACGGCGCCTTCCACCTCTCCGGGCCATTGGATCAGCGCCTGACCGAAGCCAAATTCGCTCAGGATGGTTGACAGGGAGACAAAGATCATGGCGATGGCTAGCAGGGCAAAGTCGGCAGGCGTCAATAGGCGCGCCAACGCCACCGATGTTCCGAAGGTGATCAACTGCACCAGCAGCGACGACACCGTCAGCCATACAAAGCCGCCAAAGACCCGCTGTCGCAACGTCATATGTGCGCCAGTTTTGCCAGCGGCGTACACCGTTGCCGTGGCAATGTAGGGTTCATTCTTCCAGACCTCCTACTCGGCGGGCAACTACGAGATATTGAAACGTGAACAATTCTCGCAGCGGCCCTTTGCCCAGCCAGCGCGCCACTTTGGCGTAACGGCGGTCGCGCTCGATCAGCCGGAAATTGCGCTCCCACCGAACGATGGTCAGGCCGGCATCTTCAAACAAAGCACGCACGGAGCGGGCTGTGAAGAAACGCAAATGGGTCGAATCGAGCAGGCCACGTGTCCGGTACTCCCACCGCCCACGTAGTAGATCGGCAATCACCGTCCAATGGCCAATGTTAGGGATGCTGGCAACCATCACCCCCTGAGGGGTCAATAGACGCCGGTAGCGCCGCACCAGCTCCCACGGGTCCGCCAGGTGCTCCAGTACATCGCCGAAGATGATGCAGTCATAGTCGCGGCCCAGGGCTTCAAGCGATAGGGTCTCGACTGGGGCGCAGATGACCTGGTCCAGCACTTGAGCAGCGGTCGTAGCCGCTTCCTGATTCAGCTCGATGCCGATGACAACACAGGGCCGGCTCGCCTTCAGCGCCTCACCTAACACGCCGGCGCCACAGCCGACATCTAGCACCCGCGCTGCCTCCGTAGGCACGAGAGCCAACAGATCGTGGCGGCCACCTGCATAGTAATTCGGCGTCTTCTCCTTGGGCATGTTGCTTATCGGCGACATAGAAGGCTCTCGACCAATGGTTGAAGGGTGCGCTGCAGCGCATCCCAACTATACTCGCGCACGCATTTGGCGCGCGCCGCCTCACCCAGCCTGCGCGCTTCCACCGGGTTGTCCAATAGATACCCGATGGCTGCCGACAGTTGCTCGACGTTGCCCGGCGGCACGACTAGACCACAGCCCTCCAGCGTCTGTGGGATATCCGATACGGCTGTCGCCACAATCGGCCGCGCCAGGGCCATCGCGTCGTAGAGTTTCGCCGGCATCTGAGCTTGAGCAAAGGCCGTCTGCCGCTGTGGGATAACGACAACATCCGCCGCGGCCAGGTAAGCAGGCAGGCGGTGGAAGGGTTGCATGGGCAGCAGCCGTACCTGCTTGCCGGCCATTTGGCTCAACGCCGCGCCATACGGGTCGCCGGCGTCAACCCCAACCACCGCGCAGACCACATCGGGCCGCTGCAAGCTCGCGACCGCGGCGATTAGGTCCTCGATCCCTTTGTGGGGGCGCGGCGTTCCCAGGAACATCACGATGCGCTTATCCGCCCCTAATTCGCCCCGCGCCGCGGTAGTATCCACCTGCGCCGGGTCCATTTCGTCCGTATCACGGCCATGGGGCACGATGACGCCGCCAAATTGTTGTTGTAGAAAGCGCGACGATACGGTGATGGCGTCGGCGGCTGCCGTTTGGCGATAGAGCATCCGCAGCCAGATATAGTGGTTGGGGCCTGTTGGATTTGTGAGCATAGCTCGCCAAAAACGGCGGCGGTCCAAGTCGCGGAAGCCGCCTAGCTCCCAATCGTCAATATCCAAGATCAGCGGCACATGCTGGACGCGCCGGTACAGCAGACCAAGCCCATAGCTGGTCGGCCGGGGTTTGAGGGCATAGACGAGGTCCGCCGCCATTTCTCGCCATAGCCGTCGCGCCGCCGCCAGAAAAAAGGGATAGCCCCGTGCCGGCACCGCTCTTACTTCGATGCCGCACTTTTCCAAGAGGCCAGCCATCGGCGGCCATACGCCGTTGCCGAATTGCGCGCCGATCACCTTGACTTGATAGTCTCTACTCAAGACGCGCGCCAATACATAGGCCCGGCCATACGCGTTGCGCGAGACATCCGTGCAGACAATACAGATACGCGGCGGCTGCATTAGTGACTGCCTCTAGCAGAGGACGCCAGCAGGGTGCGGTAGACCTCCAGATGGCGTTCGATCACATCAGCGCCGAATTTGGCGTGCAGCCTGGGTTGTGCTTCGGCAACCTGGCGGCGCAGCGTTGGATTCTCACGTAGGGCTGCCACGGTAGCCGCCGCGATGGACTCTACCTCCGGCTCGACGACATAGCCCGTCACCCCATCTTCCACGATCTCGGCCAATCCGCCGTGGTTGCTGACGACCACCGGCGTGCCTGCGCTCAATGCCTCCAGGGCCACACGCCCAAATCCTTCCTGCCAGACAGAAGGCACCACAACCAGATCGACCTCGCCATAGCGCCGCAACATCTCCCGCTGCGGCAGTTGTCCCAGGAATTCGACAGCGTCGCCCAAGCCTAGCTCCGCCACGCGTTGCTCCAGATGTAGGCGTAGAGGCCCCTCGCCTGCTACCGTCAGGCTCACCGGCTGCGGCGCCAGGGCGGCGCGCACGGCAGGCATCGCCTCGATCAACAAGTGCGGCCCCTTGCCCCACGACAGCTTGCCGGCATATAGCAACCGGTAACAACCCTCGCGGCGATCCGGGGCGCGCGCCGGAATCTTCTCCGGCAGCGGATTGTAGAGAACCACCAGCCGCTTGGGATTGATGCCGCGCGAGACATAGATCTCTCTCAGGCGCTGGCTAATTGTAATGACTGTATCGGCGCGCTTCAGCATGGAACGTTTCAATAGCGAATCCAATCGGTGATACCCTGCCATCAGCCAGATCAGGCTGCGCCGTGCGGCGCCGGCATCTGGCATGTAAAGGGCGAGAAAGTCGCGCAGGCAGCGTACATAGCTTGCCAGGTCACAGCCTTGCGGGCGTGTATTGAAATCGTTGATACAAAGCCCATACCGGCAGAGCACTAACAGATCGCGCAATGTCACCACCGCAGGTACCCCTGTCCAACGCGCCGCGAATACTGTGCCCACAATACTTTGCTTGTTATGGGCATGGACAATGTCGAGCTGGTGCTTGCGGATATGCCGTGCGATCTGCCAAGCTGAATAGGCATAGTACAAGGGGTTTGCCAGGAACCCATAGGGCGCGATCCGGCGCTGTCCGGCCAGCTTCACCGGGAAGGCATACCGCTCCACCAAAGCGCCATCCAACTCTTCTCTGGCGCTGGCGCCATAATTGGGCGTGATTACCACGACACGCGCCACGTCTGGGTGGCGCGCCAATCCTCCGGCAAGCAGTTGGGTGCTCCGCTCGGCGCCGCCGGGCGTAAAGGGCGGATAGTATTCGTTGACCAAACCGATCCTGAGCGGTCGCCGCTGCGCCGGTACAAGACCTTTTATGCTGAGGTCTTCCATCCTGTGGTAACTCTCGATCCAGCGCCTAACCGCTGACATGCCTACGCACGGCTCATCTCGCTGTAGCGACGCAGCGCCTCAAAAGCCAGGGCGGGCGCCACCGGGTCTTTGCCGCTTTGGCGACCGGTGTTGTAGGTGACAATCAGCTCACGGCGGGCGCGGGTGATGCCTACATAGAGCAGCCGCAGCCGCTCGGCGGCGACATCGAGCCTGGCCTGCTCGGTGGCGACCCCCTGCCGGTAGTCGTCCAAAGTGCCCATATGGAGCTGTTCGAGCTGCGCCAGCGCCTCGGCCACCAAATTCAGGTTGTCGCGTGTGAACCAGCGTTCGCCCCGGTACTTGTCGTTTGCGCCGCCGCCGGGAAAGCTGTAGCTATTGACCGACATGAGATAGACCCGGTCCCATTCCAACCCCTTGGCGGCGTGCATGGTGGCGACGGTGATCTTGCCCGGCTGGGCTTCATAGCCGCTGTCGGCGTCGCTGAAGCCCAGCACCTTGCGTTTATTCTGGGCGATGTTGCTCAGTTCGCCTGCCAGGTCGGGCAGGCGCAGGCGTTTGTTCTCATGTTGCAGCTTGCCCAGCAGGACCGCCAGATGGTGGGCCAGGGCCAGGTCCGCCGGCTCCACAAAGAGATCGTTGCCCAGCGTCAGCAACAGCTCGTCTACCGGCAGCACTGTCGCGCGCGTCCAGCGCTGGAGGTCGGCGCGAAAGGCTTCGGCCAGAGAGCGGAAGCCGTCAACATCGTCAAGCCAGGTAATGGTCGCCAGCCAGTCATGGGCGCCGGGAAAGAGGAAGCTTTCGGGCGCGTCCAGCCGGCGCAGCGCATTGGCGAAGGTCTGGACCGGTTCGGGCAGCTCGAGCTTGCGCGCGGTGGCGCCGTTGGTGGACGGGCCGG